>DAORTR010000103.1:0-9022 GCA_035432765.1 Pyrinomonadaceae bacterium | reverse complement strand
GTGCCGATGATCGTCGAGATGTTCGCCGAGAGCTTGTTCGCGATCGTCGATATCTTTTTTGTTGCGCACATCGGAGCGGACGCGATAGCCGTCGTTGGAATTACCGAGTCGATGATGTTCCTTATCTATTCCGTTGCGATCGGCATTGCGATCGGAGCGACTGCGACGGTCGCGCGACGCGTCGGCGAAGGCGATACGGACGGAGCTTCGCGAACGGCGACACACGCCATCTATCTCGGATTTGCGGCCTCGGCGATCTTGGGCGTCATCGGGTTCGTGTTCGCTGCGGATTTCCTGCGGCTGATGGGCGCCGAAGAATCGGTCGTCGCTATGGGAACGACGTTCACGCAGATAATGCTCGGCGGCAACATCGTCGTGGTCGCGCTCTTTCTTTTGAACGCGATCTTTCGCGGTGCGGGCGACGCCGCGATCGCTATGCGCGTGCTTTGGTTCGCGAATATTCTGAACATCATTCTCGGACCGTGTTTTATTCTCGGTATCGGCTTCTTTCCCGAACTCGGCGTAACGGGTGCGGCGGTCGGGACGACGATCGGTCGCGGATGCGGTGCGCTGTACGCGGCATATTGTCTTTTCTTCGGGAACCGGCGGATCACGATCAATGCCGAGCACTGGCGTCTCGAACCCGATCGGCTCTTTAAACTCCTAAAGGTTTCGGCGCCGGCCGTGCTGCAATTTTTTGTGCAGACGGCAAGTTGGATCGGGCTTGTGCGCGTCGTAACGGGATTCGGGACGGCGGCGGTCGCGGGTTATCAGATCGGAATCAGGATGGTGATGTTCGCCCTTCTGCCGTCGATCGGCCTCGCGAACGCTGCCGCTACGCTCGTCGGCCAGAACCTCGGCGCCGGTAAGCCCGACCGTGCGGAACGCGCCGTCTGGAAGGCCGTTCGCTACAACGCAATCGTGCAGACGTCGATCGGTATCGTGTTCGTGATCTTTGCAGCGCAGATCGCCGCGATCTTCTCGACCGAACCGCAAGTTCATGCATACGCTACCGACGCGCTTCGCGTCATCGCCTACGGATTCTTCTTCTACGCCGTCGGAATGGTGCTCGAGACGGCGTTCAACGGAGCCGGCGACACGATCACGCCTACGTATATCGCGCTCGGCGTTTTCTGGCTTTTCGAGATACCGCTCGCGTATTTTCTTGCCTATCACTTGGGCTTTGGGGCGCACGGCGCGTTCTGGTCGATCACGATCGCGTTCTCGGTGCTTGCGGTCGTCTCGGCCGTTATCTTCAAGCGTGGAAAGTGGAAGCTGAAAGAGGTGTAAGGACCGATCAGCCGCAGGCGAACGCAGACGAAGTTATTTTGCGTTTATCTACGTTCGTCTGCGGTTACTTGAAGCCTATTTGTGGTAAAACTTTTCTATGCGGCGAGAGACGTTCCCTGATCCGATCGATTACGATTCTCCCAAATGGGTCGAGATCCGCGGATTCCGCTATCGTTTGGATGGCGTTGTTTCGTTGGGCACGCCGCTGACGATCGAGAATGTTCGCGAGGCATATTCGAAAGGCATCTTTCCGTGGTACACGCCGGAGATACCGCTTCCGTGGCATTCGCCCGACCCGCGCGCGATCCTCATTTTTAACGAGATCACGATCCCGCGAAGCCTCGCGAAAGTTCGTCGTCAAGGCAAATTTACGTTCACGATCGACCGCGATTTTCGCTCCGTGATCGAAGCCTGCTCCGAAGCTGACAGGCCCGACCAACCCGGTACTTGGATCACGCGCGAATTCATCGATGTTTTTGTCGAAGCGCACGAGGCCGGATTCGCGCACAGCGTCGAAGCGTGGAACGCGCGCGGCGAACTCGTCGGTGGGCTTTACGGCGTCGATGCAGGCGGCGTCTTCTGCGGCGAATCGATGTTCTATCGCGAGACGAACGCCTCAAAGCTCGCTCTTCTCTTTCTCATCGACCATCTGCGCGAACGCGGCGCAACCTGGCTCGATATCCAAGTAATGACCCCGCACCTAGCCGCACTCGGCGCCCGCGAGATCCCCCGCCGACAGTTCCTCGCCCATCTGCACACCGCCCAAACCACCGGCTTGAAACTCTTCGAGTAAGAAGACGGCCCCGGCTCTTATGTTAAAATCAAGCCACCTTACGTACTACACAAGGCTCAACAAAAATGCCCGTATTGAATTGGATCGGCAAAGAAGCCGTCGTCAAACATCACAAGGAAGTTCCGTTCAGGCTGATCGAGCCTGTTGCGGCGCTTTCGTGTGAAGGATGGGATGCGGACGGGGGCGTCCGCGTTCCGTTGGGGAACCTCATCGTCGAAGGCGACAATCTGCTTGCATTAAAGGCGTTGCTGCCGCGATACGCCGGCAAGGTGAAGTGCATCTATATCGACCCGCCGTACAACACGGGCAACGAAGGCTGGGCTTATAACGACAATGTAAAAAGCCCCGAGATCAAGAAATGGTTCGATTCACTTGGTCGTCCTGAGATCGTCGGCAAAGAAGGCGAAACGCTCGACCGCCACGACCGCTGGCTCTGTATGATGTACCCGCGTTTAGTGCTGCTCAAGCAGTTTCTGCGTGAGGACGGTTCGATCTGGATCTCGATCGATGATAATGAGGTTGCGAATCTGCGGCAGTTGATGGACGAGATATTCGGTCGGCAGCGGTTTGTCGCTACGAACGCTTGGCAAAAGAGATATTCACGGGAAAATCGAGGCTCGATAGGCGATGTTCATGAATATTTGGTCGTTTACGCGATGAATCCGTCGGTATTTCAAGAAACGAGGCACAGGGTTCCGCTAGATGAAAAACAGGCCGCAGTTTATAAGAATCCGAATAACGACCCGAAAGGGAGATGGCGCGGAATCCCAATGACGGCACAAGGTTGGCGGCCAAATCAGATGTATGAGATTGAAACTCCGTCTGGAAAAGTTGTTAAACCGCCAGAGGGCCGTTGCTGGTCAACTATTGAAAGCGAATATTTGAAATTAAAAGCTGCGGGGCGAATATACTTTGGGAAAAACGGCGACTCCCAGCCTAGCACAATTCGCTATCTATCCGAAGTTGAAGGGTTCGTTCCATGGACTTGGTGGCCACACGAAGAAGTTGGACATACGGACGAATCGCGGAAGGAAATAATCGAAATCCTTGAGACGCAAACCGCTTTCGACACGCCAAAACCGACACGGTTGCTCAAGCGGATTCTCCAAATTGCGACGGACAAAGATTCGCTGATCCTCGATAGTTTTGCAGGCTCCGGGACGACCGGGCATGCGGTTTTGAAGCAGAACCGGCAAGACGGCGGGAACAGGAAATTTATTCTGGTCGAGATGGACAAGAGCATTGCGGCAAACGTAACCGCCGAGCGCGTTCGCCGCGTCGCCCAAGGCTATACGAACGCGAAGGGCGAAAAGGTCGAGGGTTTAGGCGGCGGATTTCAATACTGCCGCCTTTCCGAAGAACCGCTGTTCCTCGCCGACGGCTCCATCCGAAAAACCGTAACATTTCGCGAACTCGCCGAATTCGTATGGTTCATGGAAACTGGAGCAGGCAAGTCAGAACCGCCTCCGTTAGGGGGCGGCCAGTCTGTCGAACCATCGAACTGGCCGCTCGCTTACGCAGGCGATTCCGACAGTGCAAACTGGCCGCTCGCTTCCGCAGGCGGTTCCGACAGTGCAATTCTCGGCATCCATCGCGGCAAGGCGGTGTTTTTGTTGTATAACGGCATTCTGAAGGACCGTTCCGACATCGGCGGAAATGTGCTGAATGGCCGCACGCTGGAATATATAGATTCGCTTCTGCCCGATCACGACGGTGAAAGAGTGATATACGGCGCCCGAACGCGGTTCGATAAAAAGAGACTCGCAACGCTCGGAATAACATTTCACCAATTGCCATACGATCTGGCATCGAAGACGTGGTTTTGACTCTGGAATACATAAATTCTATGGAAGAAAAAGACGAAATCAGTACTTATGGCGAAATGATCGTTTATCAGATGGAGGATGAGGATGTAAGGCTTCGCGTTCGTCTTGAAAACGAAACCATCTGGCTGACCCAAATGGCTATGGCCGAATTGTTTCAAACCACGAAACAGAATATTAGCCAGCATATTCGCAATGTGTTTGATGAGGGAGAATTGGAGCCGGACCCAACTGTAAAGAAATTCTTGACAGTTCAACGTGAAGGATCACGAGAGATCGGGCGTGAATTGGAGCATTATAACCTCGATGTCGTTATCTCGGTGGGCTATCGCATTAAAAGTGTTGTTGCTACGAGGTTTCGAATATGGGCGACCAATACCCTCAAAGAGTATGTAATTAAAGGCTTCGTCATGGATGACGAGCGGCTGAAGAATCCGCCCGGCAAAGATGTCCCGGATTACTTTGACGAGATGCTGGCGCGAATTCGCGATATACGGGCAAGCGAAAAGCGTGCGTATCTTCGCGTCAAAGAGATATTTGCAATGGCAGCGGATTACGCTCCGAACGACGCCGAAACTTCGAAGTTTTTCAGCATCATTCAGAACAAACTGCATTTTGCATCTACGGGAAAAACGGCGGCGGAAATAATTAGTTCCCGTGCAAACCATGAGTTGCCTAATATGGGCCTTACATCGTGGAAAGCCGACGAGGTAAGAAAGACCGATGTTGTTACGGCAAAGAACTACCTGAGCGAAGCTGAGATCGATGAGCTTAACCGCATTGTTGTAATGTGGCTGGATTTTGCCGAAGATCAGGCAAAACGCAGAAAACAGGTCTTTATGGCAAATTGGGAACAGAGGCTTGACGATTTTCTCGAATTCAACGAGCGTCGTATTCTTGGCAATGCCGGAAAGGTCAGCAAGGATGAAGCCGACAAATTTGCAAAATCTGAATTTGATAAATTCGCAAAACGACGACGCTCATATAAGGAAGAGCTTGCCGAACGTGAATATATTGCCCAATTAGAAGAAGCAGGCAAAAAAATACAGAAAAGTAATGAGCCTTAAAGACTACCAACAATCTCTGCTCGATGCTTATGCCGCGTATCTTTCGCGGGTGCGTGAGGCCGGACCGGATCGCGCGTTTCGCGAGAGTACGCAGTTTGGGCAGCCTTATTACCCATTTCCCGGCGGCGAGGCAGTTCCATATGTCTGCCTTCGCGTGCCGACCGGCGGCGGCAAGACAATGATCGGCGGACACGCGATAAAGCGCGTTCTGGACTCATATCTTCCGACGGAAAATGCGCTCGTGCTATGGCTTGTTCCCTCCGACGCGATACGCGAACAAACGCTTTATGTGCTGAAGACGCCGGGCGAACTTCTGCACGACGAGATGCGCGAACTCTTTGGCAAGGTGAACGTGCTCGACATTAACGAAGCTCTATATATAACACCCGCGACGCTCGCAACGGCGAATACGATCATCGTTTCGACGATGCAGAGTTTTAAACGAGACACTGCCGACGGCCTTCGGGTTTATCGGCAGAACGGCAATCTGATGTCGCATTTCAACGGCAAGACCGCCGACGGCAAGGGCGAATGTTCGTTGCTCGATGTCATTCGGCTGCATCGGCCCTTTGTCATTGTCGATGAGGCTCACAATCAAGGCACGCCATTGGCGATAGATACGCTGGTCAGATTCAATCCGTCGTGCATTTTAGAATTAACTGCAACGCCTGATCGGAAGATCAATCCTTCAAATGTTCTTCGCAGCATTACAGCTTCCGAATTGCAGGCTGCCGAGATGCTCAAGCTTCCGCTCGAACTCGCCATCGGACCGGATTGGCAGCCTGTAATGACGGAAGCGATCAGGCGTTTACGGGAATTGGAGACAGACGCGGCCGAAGAATATAAGAACGGCGGTAAAAAGATCGACCCGGTCGTAATGCTCATTCAGGGCGAATCTGCTCAGGCCGGACACGAGCGATTTACGCCGCCCGTAATTAAAGAACATCTCATCAAAGATTTTCAGATACCAGCGGAAGAGATAGCCATTGAGTATCGCGATATGAAGGAACTTGAGGGCAAGCGGCTCGGTGATCCTGATTTTCCGCAGTTCGTAATTACGGTCGATAAGCTGAAAGAAGGCTGGGATTGCCCGTTCGCGTACGTGCTGTTCTCATTTAGAAGCACAACGTCGGCAACAGCGGTCGAGCAGGTTTTGGGCCGGATCCTGCGAATGCCGCACGTCACACGTAAAACCATCGAGGCCCTAAATCGAAGCTATGCTTACGCTGTTTCGAAAAATCTTGCGGAAACTGTAAAGGGACTGAAAGATGGGCTGGTCGAAAGCGGCTTTGAACGCATAGATGCGAATTCGCTGATCTCTTTGCCGGACAGCCTTGATTCGACGCTGTTTCCGCTGCAGGCTGATGTCATTGTGACACTCCCGGTCGAGGACGACGTTCTGGTTTTGCCCGACGCGGATGCATTCGAGTTGCTCCCGACAGCACTCAAGAACAAGATCGATATTTCGCCCGAGACAGGCACGCTGACGATCCGTGACGGCATCTCACCGCAAAATGTTGAACGCCTCGCAGCAACATTCAAGTCACCCGAAGCAAAGAGAACATTCACCGAAAGGATTATCGACACCGTTCTATCAACAAGCGGTTCTCAGGAGGAGACTCCTGCTGAACGCGGCGAGACAGCCCGCATTCCAAAACTCGTGTATCAGCAGGGCAAGCTGTTTGGGGAATTCGAAGAATCAAACTTGCTCGATGCAGATTGGGAGATAAGTGAGTTCGATAGCTCGATCGCGGAATCTGAATTTGCGGCAGCTAATGAAGCTCTGAGACGAGCGTCGATGTCGATCTCTCAGCTCGGAAAGGTTATCGTCGATCCGTATGAAAGACTGGACGCCGAATTGGCGTTGCGTGATGCCGAAACGGGCTGGGAACATGCAGACCTCGTCTTTTGGCTGGATCGTCAAATTGCATTTCCCTACGCCGACCGCGACCAAAAGGTAGCCTGGATCAACAGCGCCGTAAATTATCTCGTCGATCATCGAAACTTTACCGTCGAGGAACTCGCGTACCGTAGATTCCGCTTGCGCGGAGCCATTGAAAGAAAGCTGAAGAGCGAATTGGTGCAAACCAAGCAGAAAGTTTTCGAACAATTGCTAACGGACGAAGGCCGCTTTGATGTTCGCGACGAGCATTCTTTTCTGATCGAGCAGGGCAGGTATGCTTATGATTTTCGTTACAGCGGTCATTTTCGATTGAAACGCCATTTCTTTCCCGTAATCGGCAATCTTAAGAGTGAAGGCGAAGAACTTAACTGCGCTCAGGAGATCGCAAACCATCTGCCAAACGTCGAATGGTGGGTGAGGAATGTCGAGAGAAAAGCGAATTCTTTTTGGCTCCAAACCTCGACCGATAGATTTTATCCGGATTTTATTATCAGGCTCTACGGAGGAGTAACTGTCGCCGTAGAATATAAGGGATCGCACCTCGCAGATAGCAAAGATAGCCGCGAGAAAAAACAGATCGGCGAATTATGGGCGCGACGAAGCAATGGCAAATGTCGATTCGTTTGGGTCGAGGATGCAGACTTCTCAGTTCTGAAGCAGTCAGTTTCCGACTAACGTCACTCGGCCTGATAACTTGCGACACCAAATACACGCTATTTCGAACGCGACGGGCGGCTAGGGCTTGCCTTTGATGACCTTTGTTAGGGCGACGACGAAGATCACGGCAAAGACGAGGTCGAGCATTGCTCCGATGAAGAATCCGCCGAATGCCATTCGGCCTGTCCAATACAGGATCAGGCTCGGGATGCCGAAACTTAGTTTTTCGAAGATCGCGATCGGCATCAGCAGCCGGAACGAGCTTGGGTCGAACGCGATCAGGAAGAATATGAACTGAAAGACCGTCGCAAGGCCTAGAAATCCGTAATAGAATTCGGGATGCGTGATCGCGGGCGGCGTATCGACGCCGACCTTTGCCTCAAGGAAGAATTGTGGGAGCAAGAGAAGCAGCCCCGCAATCCCTGCGAATAAAAAGGAATAGCGAGCAAATTTCATTTGTTTATCAATGCAAGCGGGCTAGAGTTTCCCGCCTGCCATCTCTGTTTGAACTAAACGTCCAGGTTCTTTACGTCCAGCGCATTGGTTTCGATAAAGCGCCGGCGCGGTTCGACTGCGTCGCCCATCAGAACGGTGAAAAGCTGGTCGGTCTCGACGCCGTCCTCGATCTGCACTTGCAGCATCGTTCGCTTTTCAGGATCCATCGTTGTTTCCCAAAGCTGTTCGGGGTTCATCTCGCCAAGGCCCTTGTAACGCTGGATGGAAAGGTCTTTCTTCGCCATCGCCATTATCTTTTCGAGCAGCACGGCACGTGATTCTACAGGCTCACTCTTGCCGTTCTCACCAAGAACGAATGGTCCCGGAAAATCCGCCTCGAGATCGCGCTTCAGTTCGACGGTCTTTTGGAACTCGATGCGGCTTGCAAGGTCCCAATCGATGATCTGCGTCGTGCCGTTCGGATACGTTACCTCGATCTCCCAAAGGCTGTGCTCTTCGTCCTGGTTGAGCGAAGTGTTAAATCCCGCCGCGTCGAGCTTTGCCTCGACACTCGCGAGCAGTTCCTGGTCGCTGAAAACTTTTTTCAAGCGAATTCCGCCCGGAGCGAGTACGCCGTCGCTTCCGCCAAAGGCATCGACGAGAGCTTTGGTCAATGCAGTATCGCCGCCGAGACGGCGAGCGAGGCGTTCGCGAAATGTTCCGAAGTCCGTAGTTTTCTCGAGAGCGGAACTAAGCGAGCGGCCTTCGACGACGCGTTCGCCGGCGGTAACTTTCACCTCGCTTGTCGCAAGCCGCATCAAGTAACGGAACATCGCTTTTTCATCCTTGATGTACTCTTCCTTTTTGCCCTTTTTCACTTTATAGAGAGGCGGCTGAGCGATGTAAACATAGCCGTTCTCGAGCAGTTCGGGCATTTGCCGATAAAAGAACGTCAAAAGAAGCGTACGAATATGGCTGCCGTCCACGTCGGCGTCCGTCATCAGGCAGATCTTGTGATAGCGGAGCTTCGACACGTCAAAATCTTCCTTGCCGA
>DAORTR010000102.1:0-9037 GCA_035432765.1 Pyrinomonadaceae bacterium | reverse complement strand
GATTTTCATTCATACGATTCATATGGACTACATAAAGAAGATAACTCTGCTTGGCGCCCTGCTGCTTTTCTCTGCGGGCGGAGCCTTTGCGCAAAAGGCAGCGAGCATAACCGGTCAAGTTGTTGACAGTCTCGGAGCGGTCGTCGTAGGTGCAACCGTCAAAGCAGTGAACGCAGAAGGTAAAGAAGTAAAGGCGGTTACGAACGCTCGCGGCGAATTTTCGATCGCGAATCTCCCGGCCGGTACTTATACAGTTACGGCGGACGCAGCTAACTTTGCTCCCTATGAGAACCCGGACGTTGTGCTCGCTTCGGGTGAAAAGCACGAATTGGTAGTTTCGATGACGGTGGCCGGCGTGGCCGAAAACGTCAACGTTACCGCCGATCAAGGCGTATCGACCGATCCGGACAGCAACGCGAGCGCCACGGTGCTCAAGGGCAAGGACCTCGACGCTCTGCCGGACGATCCGGACGAACTTCAGTCGGCTCTCCAAGCGTTGGCGGGACCGGGTTCGGGACCGGACGGCGGCCAGATATATATCGATGGTTTCACAGGCGGCAATCTTCCTCCGAAAGAATCTATCCGCGAGATACGAATCAATCAGAATCCGTTCTCGGCAGAATTTGACAGGCTGGGCTGGGGCAGGATCGAGATCCTGACGCGGCCCGGAACCGACCGTTTTCGCGGAAGCGCGTTCTTCAACTTCAACGACGCAAGATTGAACTCGCGCAACCCATTCGCGGCTAACCGTGCGCCGAGCCAGACGCGCTTCTTCGGCGGCAATATTTCGGGACCCATCATCAAGAAGAAAGCGTCTTTCTTCGTAGATATTTCGAACCGCGATATCGACAACAATACGATCGTGAACGCGATCGTGCTCGACCCGTCGTTCAATATCGTCAATTTTTCGCAGGACTATAAGGTTCCGACACGCCGTTTTTCTATCGGCCCGAGACTTGATTATTCGATCAACGATAAGAATACGCTTGTCGTTCGTTACGATTACGATCGCTCGTCGAGCAAGAATCAGGGTATCGGCGGCACGTCGCTTGCATCGCGTCAGTACGACTCGACGAGCTTTGGCCACGAATTTCGCATTACGGAGACCGCGATCTTGAACGCAAAGACGGTGAACGAGACGCGCTTCAGCTACTCATTCGACAAGAGCGATCAAACCGGTGATAACTCGGTCCCGACAGTCAATGTTTCGTCGGCCTTCACGGCCGGCGGCGCGCAGATCGGCGAGAGCTACAATCAAAGTCAGCGCTACGAGATCTCGAACAATACGACGACCGCTCTCGGCAAGAATATGGAGCACTCGGTCAAGTTCGGCATCCGACTTCGCGGGACAAAGATCGACAACCAGTCAGAGAATAACTACGGCGGAACGTTCAGCTTCCTTGGTTTTATCGGGGCAAGCCCGTACGACCTGAACGGCGACGGATTCGTCTCGCCGATCGAGCAATACCGTGCGAAGCTCATGGGCGCGGTCGGCACGCAGTACGATCCGACGCAATTCACCATGACCACTGGCGACGCTCTCGCAAAGGTCTCGCAGCAGGATCTCGGACTCTTCGTCTCGGATGACTGGCGTCTCTCGCCGAAGCTCCTCTTAAGCTTTGGCCTTAGATACGAAAATCAGACGAACATCTCGAGCGATTATAACTTTGCTCCGAGATTCGGATTTGCATGGTCGCCGGGCGCCGGCGGTTCGAAGCAGGCAAAGACCGTGTTCCGCGGCGGCGCGGGCATTTTCTATGACCGCTTCAGCGAAAGCTACACTCTGCAGGCTCATCGAAATGACGGAATCTCGCAGTTAAATCTTCTAGTAAGCGCGAACGAAACCGATCCTACGCGTCAGGCGGCAGCGATCGCTCTGCTTGCACAGCCGATCTTTAACGCGGACGGCACGGTTTCGAACCTTCTTACGGCATCGCAGATCCTAGGCGTTCTTCCCGGGTCGAGCTCGACGCGGCTTGTCGCTCCCGATCTAAAGACGCCATATACCGCTCAGGCGACATTTGGCGTCGAACGGCAGTTGCCATTCAAGACGACGATCTCGGCGTACTATGTTCTTTCGAAGTCGTACAATCAACTTCGTTCGAGAAACATCAACGCCCCTGTCTGTCCGACGGAACTCGACTGCGCTCTTGCGCCGCGGCCTGACCTGACGCTTGGAAACATTCTGGAGTATGAGGCAACCGGTCGATCTTCGTCGAACCAGATCCGTGTCGGCTTTCGAAACAACTTCTCGAACAGGTTCTCTTTCTTTGGGAACTACTCGCTAAGCTTCCAGAACAGCGATACCGACGGTGCGGGAAGCGCTCCGGCATACAGCTACAGCTTTGCGGGTGAATGGGGCCGTGCGGGCGACGATGTTCGCCATCGGTTCATCATCGGCGGAAACATCGGGCTGCCGTGGGACGTCTCGCTCAACCCGTTCATTTTTGCGTCGTCAGGAAGCCCGTTCAACATCACGACCGGGTTCGATTCGAACGGTGACGGATACATAACAGAGCGTCCGACCTACGGAGCGTTGGCATCGCGTTGTGCGGAGTTGGGGTTGCATTACGCGTTCTGCGACGTGTCGGGCAAGGATCCGAATGCGATCATTCCGCGTAACTTCGGCGAAGGTCCGGGGAGCTTCTCGGTCAACCTGCGTGTCGGAAAGAACTTCGGGTTCGGAAAGGCTGCCGATCAAGGACAAAACTCCGGCGGCGGCGGAATGATGATGGGACGCGGCGGATTCTTCGGTATGAGCGGCGGACGCAAACCGTACAACCTGAATCTTTCGGTCAATTTTTCAAATCTCTTGAATACCGTGAATCTTGGAAACCCGGTTTCAAGTCTTAGCTCAAGCCGATTCGGCCAATCGACCAGCACGTCGGGCGGATTCGGTAGATTCGGCGGTTCTGGTGGATCAGCAAACCGCCGAATCGAGCTTCAGGTCCGCTTTAGCTTCTAGGCAAAGCGGACAGGTCTCCTCGGTTAGCGAGCCGAAACTTGGGCGGGTACCTTCGCGGGTCCCGCCCGTTTTTTTTGTTTGAACGCGAGGCGAGTAGAAACAAGAAATGGATCGCCGCCAGCGATCCATCGAAAAGAAATATCAGCAATTTGGAGTTGAGCTTTTATCGGGCGAACCGGCTATTTTGCCACCACGCAAGCGTCTCACGTAGGCCTTCTTCGAGTCCCACGAGGTTCTCGTAGCCGAGCGTCTGGACGGCGAGCGAATTGTCGGCCTGCGAGTGTTTGACGTCGCCTGTGCGCGGCTCGAGGTACTCGGCTTCGATATTCTTCCCGGTTATTTTCTGGAGCGTAGATAAAAGGGAATTGAGCGAAATTCGCTCACCGTTCGCGGCATTCATCACGAGCCCGGGAGCGGTCGCGGAACTAGCTGCCTTTAGATTGGCATCGACGACATTGTCAATGAACGTGAAGTCGCGCGATTGTTCGCCGTCGCCGTAGATGACGGGACGTGTGTCGGTCATTAAGGCGTCAATAAACCGCGATATAACGCCCGAATATGGCGAGGAAGGGTTCTGCCTAGGGCCGAAGACGTTGAAGTACCGTAAGGACACTGTTTCGAGGCCGTACACACGGTAGAATGCCGACGCGTAGTATTCGCCCGTGAGCTTTGCGACCGCGTAAGGAGACATCGGTGCCGGGGCCATCGTTTCGGTTTTTGGCAGCGTCGGCTGATCGCCGTAAGCTGAGCTCGATGCGGCATAAACAAAGCGCCGAACCCCTGCGTCCTTTGCGGCAAGCAGGAGGTTGAACGTGCCTTCGACGCACGCCTGATGGGTCGAGACAGGGTCTTCGACTGAACGCGGCACGCTCGGAAGCGCCGCTTCGTGGAAGATGATCTCAACATTCTCGACTGCCTTGGCGACAACCGAGGCGTCGGCGACATCGCCTTCGATCAGATCGAAGCTGCCCGATATCTCGTCTAAATTCTCGCGGAAACCTGTAGCGAAATTGTCGATAATACGCACGCGCGCTCCTTCTCGGAGGAGACGGTCGGCGAGATTGGAGCCGATGAAGCCGGCACCGCCCGTAACCAGAACTGTCGGGGTATCGATTGGCATAGAATTATAGTGCGAGGGACCGCTTTCTAGCGTCCGACGCCGACGTATTCGAACCCTGCGGCCCGCATTGTCGATGGCTCGTAGATGTTGCGAAGGTCCGCGATCTTTGGCGAACGAAGCAGCGACTTGACCTTCTGCAGGTTAAGCGCGCGGAACTGATTCCACTCAGTAATGATGACGAGAGCATCGGCGCCGTCGATCGCCGAATATTCGTCCGCGGCGTATTCGATCTGCGGCAGGACGTGCTTTGCTTCGTCCATTGCAACCGGATCAAAAGCTTGGACGGCCGCGCCTTTCTCGATCATCTTCTTGATGATGTCGGTCGCGGGCGATTCGCGCATATCGTCGGTTTCTGGCTTAAAAGAAAGGCCAAGGACGGCGATCTTCTTACCGCTGAGTTCGCCGACAAGCTTCTCGATCTTCGCAAGCATCGCATCTCGCTGCCGCTCGTTCGCGTCGATGACGGCGTCAACGATACGCGTCTCAACGCCAAAGTCGTCCGCAACTGTCGTAAGAGCACGCGTGTCTTTCGGGAAGCACGAACCGCCGTAGCCGGGACCGGGATGCAGGAATTTGCGCCCGATGCGATTGTCCATTCCCATGCCGCGTGCGACATCGTGCACGTCGCAACCGATCGCATCGCAAAGATTTGCGATCTCGTTTATGAACGTGATCTTCGTCGCGAGAAAAGCGTTCGCGGCGTACTTGGTCAATTCGGCGGCCTCGAGAGACGTTACGACGATCGGGGTCTCGATCAAAAATAGAGGCCGATAGAGTTCCTTCATTACCTCGATCGCACGTTCTTGATTGCTGCCGATGACGACGCGGTCCGGCCGCATAAAGTCTTCGATCGCGGCTCCTTCGCGCAGGAATTCCGGATTTGACGCGACGCCGAATTCGCTTCCTTCAGCCGAGTTCTCGATCACGAACTTTCTAAGCCATTCGCCGGTCCCGACGGGAACCGTGGATTTGGTAACTAGAACTTTGTAGCCATTCAAAGCTTCTGCGACGCTCTTTGCGGCCGCGCGATAATAGCTCATATCGGGCGTTCCATCAGCCTGTGGCGGCGTGCCGACAGCGAGGAAAACAACGAGCGAACGCTCGACGGCGGACTTGATGTCGGTCGTAAAATGGAGCCTTCCGGCTTTGGCATTCTCTTTTACAAGAATATCAAGGCCGGGCTCATAGATCGGGATAACACCGTTATTGAGGCCGTCGATCTTGGCGGCGTCAACATCAACACAAGTTACGTCGATGCCGAACTCGGCAAAGCACGCTCCTGAAACAAGTCCAACGTATCCGGTACCAATAACTGCGATCTGCATATGACTGGAAAAATTATAAGGCTCAAGAATATAAGAACTGAAAATCAATAATCAAATTCGGGACAAAAGTTTGCGGGTCACGTCGATTGGACATGACCCGCATTCAAAAGAAGCAAACTCGCTGGATGCGACTAAGCGGTCGGGCTGACGATCACCGTG
This sequence comes from Pyrinomonadaceae bacterium, assembly GCA_035432765.1. GTDB lineage: Bacteria > Acidobacteriota > Blastocatellia > Pyrinomonadales > Pyrinomonadaceae > OLB17. Next base: position 3,468 of record DAORTR010000102.1, on the reverse strand, counting down.
CCGCCGCCGATCTCAGTGTCGCCGTTTCGCGAACCGAAGAAGATCGCTGCACCGGCAACGCCGCCGGCAACAACGAGAAGCCACGGCCATCCTGCGATCGCGGTCGGCGGAGCCGAACCCGGACGCAAGCAAGGCTTGCAGCCTGCCTGTTCGAGGTTGCCTGCAACTGCGGACGAACCTGCAGCAACCTGCTTGTCAACGGTTCCTTCACGCATCGTTACCTGACCGGAAGTCGTGTCAACGTGGACGTGTGAACACTCGACCTCAAGGGCGAAGTTGTTGGCTTGGCTCGAATCAGCGATGAACGTCGCGTTCTTTGTGGCAATTGTAGTGGAAACACCCGCGGCGTCAGCAACGCGAACTTTACCGGCTGAAACCGTGCCGACGATCGTGCCGTCGCTGAACGTAAGCGAAAGCGTTGTGTCAGCCTGAAGCTCGACCCGTCCCGTCTTGCCAAGGTTGATCGTCGCGCTTGAAGCCGGGCCGGTAACGATCGTGCTGCCCGATACGATGGTCGAATTTGAAACGGCCGTTTGTCCGTTCACGGTAACCTGTCCCGAGACGGTGATCTCAGCGGCAGTGCCCGCGGGCATTGCGTAGGCGACCATGGAGTAAACACACCATACGGCTGCGAGAGTAAAAGCTGTAGTTAGTTTTTTAAAGTTATTTTTGCCGATCATTGATAAAGATCCTCCTATGTCGCGGAACTCGTTGTCGGAGGACCGGGAACGACCGTGCCGCCGCTGCCAAAATTAGAGTCGCTGCCCATAACGGCCGTGCCGATGATGGCGACCGCTGCCGCTCCGAAAATTACACCCCAAACGATCCAGGCTGAGCCGCCTTTCTTCTTGGTCGTATTGGAATCCTGACTTGCGGCTGCTGCGGTCTCGCCGGCATTGACGTTGACGACGCCGTTCGGGGTCGTAACCGCGACGGGCTGAGCAGAGCTGACAACCGTCAGCGAACCCGAGTTCAAGCTTGCGGTAAGCGTTGAGCCGTCAAAGCTAACAACGGCAGAAGAATTCGGGGCGAGTTTGATGCTCCCGGCGGCCGCGCAGCTAAGAATTGCCGAAGCAGTTTCGGACGTAACGATCGTGTTGCCTGAGAAGATCGTGCGGCCCGAGAGAGCCGTCTGTCCATCTACCGTCACAATGGCGTCATCAGATCCAGACACCAGAAGCTCCCCGGAGGCTTTTGGCGAAGCCGCCAAAGCAACCATTGAGTAAGTCGCAAAAATTGCGACCATCGAGCACGTTGAGAGTGCTCTGCGAATCCACAGTTTGCTGTTCATATTTCTCCTCTTTGTATCGCCCAAGTCAGTAAAGTTCAAAAAAATCAAGCCATTCAATCTTTTACACGAAGTCCGAAGGGATGTCAATGAAAACCCCCGCAAACGGCAAAAGTTGAAAAACCGAATGTATGATGCTCAACAAATACTTCTAAGCTGAGATTTGATAATCATTTATACCACAGATTCGGGAGCATTCAAACACAAAATGAAAAGAATTTGCCGAATCACGGCCAGTGACCATTCAACCGGTTAGCGAGCGGTCGAACAAGGTAATTGTACCATTCTTTGTTGCCCAAATCGATACAATTTGCTCTAATTGCCTCGTCAACCCAAAATGCAGACATCTCTGAGGTTTAAGATCGGATGAAAAGAACAATCTTCGCGGCTCTCACGGTCTTTTCCGCCCTTTCGCTATCGTGCGGAAGCGGCACTAAGGACAACCGGCCAAAGATCGGCTTTGCGATGGATACGCTCCGAGAGGAGCGTTGGCAGCGTGACCACGATGCTTTTAAGGCCGCGTGCGAGAAAATGAACGTGAACTGCATCATTACCGTTGCAGACACAAGCGCCGAAAAACAGGCGAATGACGTCGATAATCTTCTAACACAAGGGATCGACGCTCTTGTCATCGCGCCGCACGACGCAACGCAGGCAGCAATGATGGTCGATAAGGCGAAAGCTCAGGGCGTCCCTGTCATTAGCTACGATCGGCTTATCAACTCCGACAAGATCGACGCCTACATTTCGCATCAAGTTCCGGTCATTGGCCAGAAGATCGCCGAATATGCCCTTGAGCACGCTCCGAAAGGGAATTATGTGATGGTGTATGGCGCCAATACAGACAATAACGCACACATAATGAAGAAGTCGGAACTTGCCGTGCTGCAGCCTGCGATCGACAAGGGCGACATCAAGATCGTTGCCGACCAATTCATCGATAATTGGGCTCCGGACGAAGCGTTGAAGTTCGCAGAGAATGCACTGACGTCGAACAGCGACAATGTCCAAGCTTTTGTCGCCTCGAATGACGGCATGGCCGGCGGCGTCATCGAGGCTCTTTCAAGCCGCAAACTGGCGGGGAAGGTGATTGTAACCGGACAGGACGCCGGACTGGCCGCATTGCAGAATATCGCCGAAGGCAAGCAGTCGATGACCGTTTACAAGCCGATAATCCCGCTTGCGACAAAGGCCCTCGAAACTGCCGTGAAACTTGCAAAAAAAGAGCCTTTGACAGACGTCAAGCCCTTTATGAATGACGCCATCAAGAAGGAAGTGCCCGCGATCCTTCTGGAGGTCATATCCGTGGATAAGAACAATCTTATGGAGACGGTCATTAAGGACGGCTATGCGAAATATGAAGACGTTTACAAGAATGTGCCGGTTGCCGATCGGCCCAAAAAGCCCTGATTCCTGATGAATAAGAGAGCCGCCCTTGCCCTCGATCTTGGCGGGACGAACGTAAGAGTAGTTGCCGTCACGGAAAGTGGCGAGATACTTGCGCGACAGCATTCGCCGACCGGTCGCCGTACTGCGGCCGAGATCTACGACGAGATCGCACGCCTTGCCGAGATCTGCCGTTCAAAGGCCGGTAACGTCGATCTGGGTGCGTTCGGGGCGGCGATACCGACCACCGAACTTGATGAGGCCGGCGTGCTGGGCAGTTTGCCCAATATTCCGCAGTTGACCGGGACAAATATCAAGAAGGAGTTGGGGCAGCGTCTGAACCTCGACATCATTCCAGTCAATGATGCGTCTGCGGCGACGCTTGGCGAATATTGGCTTGGCGCTTCGAAGGACACAGCGAACGCCGTCGGGATCACGCTCGGAACGGGCGTCGGCGGCGGGCTGATAATTGATACTAGGCTTTATGTGGGTGCGGGCGGCGGCGCGGGCGAGATCGGCCACATTACGATCGTTCGCAACGGCGAACCTTGCGGTTGCGGCCATAAGGGCTGTCTCGAACAATATTGTTCCGCAACTGCTATCGTTCGAGAAGCGAATCAACGGGGGTTGGCGGTCGAGACCTCAGAGGCCGTCTACGACCTTGCTACCGCCGGCGATGCTGACGCAAAGGCGATATTCGTCGAAATGGGAAACCATCTAGGGTTTGGGCTCTCGATCGTGAATAACCTGCTTTCGCCTGACGTATTTGTGATCGGCGGAGGCGTTGCCAACGG
>DAORTR010000101.1:0-9075 GCA_035432765.1 Pyrinomonadaceae bacterium | reverse complement strand
AGAAGTTTTAGATCGGAATTGGGAATTTCGCCAAAGGAATTACTGGATATGACAAGAATAGAGAACTTCAAAGAGAACGTGAGAGCATCGGACGTTACGACGTCGCTCTATGAAAGCGGGTTCGGATCAAGCCGTGCGCTTTATGAAAAGGCCGGCGAACGCATCGGAATGACGCCGGCAACATACAAAAAGGGCGGCAAAGACGAAATGATACGCTACACGATCGCCGATTCGCGCCTTGGAAAACTGATGGTCGCCGCAACCGAGAAAGGCGTTTGTCAGGTCAGTTTTGGCGACACTGAGGACGAGCTTCGCGAAGAACTAACGGGCGAATTTTTCGCGGCGAAGATCGAAGAAGGCGGCGAAAGCCTTGCAGATGCTGTATCCGCGATCTTGCGCAGTCTCGACGGCGAAACCGCGATACTTACGCTTCCGCTCGACCTGCGAGCAACTGCGTTTCAAATGCGGGTTTGGTCCGAACTCCGCAAGATCCCATACGGCGAAAGGCGTTCTTACGCCGAGGTTGCCGAGAAAATCGGGAATCCGAAGGCCGTCCGAGCTGTTGCTCGTGCCTGCGCAACGAACCCGATCGCGCTCGTTACGCCGTGTCATCGCGTCGTCGCCTCCGACGGCAAACTCGCGGGCTACCGCTGGGGCGTCGAGAGAAAGAAACAGATCCTAGACCGCGAAGGCCGCAAGTAGCGAACGGCGAAAAGCCTATGGCGGGACTGATGCTGTGGCCGCTTCGCGAAGGCTTTCTAACAGGCTAACTCGCAAGAAAGCGAGTCGGGATCGGAGAAAAGTGAACTCCTGCAGGTTGCGAGCGTGATATACTCTGTCCCAAAAAATATGCACATCAAATTTACCCTCGCGTTGCTCGCTACTGCTTGCTTAGTTTCTATTGCTGTTTTCGGAGCCATGGGGCAAGATGTGCGGCCGCCGGGACCCGACGTTGACGGCTGCAATACCCCACTCGCAAGGCTTGCCGTTGCGCAGCGGGCCGACGAGAGCGGCACGGTGACGGACACCGAGGAGCGCGTCAAGATCCTTACTCGGGTCGCTGATTTCGAATGGCGTTACGATAAACAGACTGCTTTGGGCCATCTCGGTGAGGCATACAAGGTCGCGTCCGCACGATTTCACGAAAAAGGATTTGAGAATGAGAATGACCAAGGAATCCTGATACCGAAACCGGATCTTCGCTTTCGCGTGATCGAGGCCATCGCCAAAAAGGATACTACATGGGCAAAGAAATTGATCGACGAGATCCTCGCCGAATATGAGAAAGATGCGGAAGATAAAACGGATGACCGCGACAAAGCCCGCGAACTAAGCGCGACGCTTAACATCGCAATTGGTACCGTAAAGTCCGACCCGGCCCTTAGCTGGTATCTTTTTCGGCGTGTGATGACCGACAAACTCGACTCTCATTGGCTCTTTACGCTTTACGGAGTTGCCTCGGTAGATCAACAGTTCGCCGACCAACTCTATTCAGAGCTCTTGATAAAGTATCGGTCGGCGAAGCCCAGACGATTCCTCTTTTTATCGGCATATCCTTTTGCCTCGGATAGGATAGTTGGAATCGACAAGTTCCAGTTCGGAAGTGGCGTGCCGGCAACATTGGCCCCAAATCCTGCACTACAAATGCGGTTCATTACGACACTAATGCAAAACTTCTCGGCGTTCGTTGCCGACCCGACGAATCTGACGGCACCTGCCGAACCGCATCGACTGGGTGAGCCTGCTTACGTCGTTTCCGCCCTCAATGAACTTCAGTCGGTCGTAGCCGAGAGATTTCCGTCGCTCCTTCCTCAGTTCACCGAGCTGAGCACCATCGCAAACTCGATCTTGAACGACAACCTTCGGCAGTCGATGGATGAAAAGAATGAGAGCGAAGCGGGTCTCCGATCAAGCTTCGAGACACGAATAAAGGAGCTCGAGCAAGCCGACGAAGAAGGCAAGCTGACGGACGAGATGATCGTCTCTGTGGCAACTTGGGGGCTTGATGCGCTGACTGAGGATCAGATGAAGAGACTGCTTCCATGGATCGAGAAGATCGACGATAAGGACGCCAGGGAGGCGACAACGAACTTCTTCTGGTTTATGCGTACGAAGCGAGCCGTTCACGATAAACGGCTGAATGACGCCGAGGCATTCGCCGCCAAAATCGCGCGCATCGAATTTCGAATTCTCGTTCTTTTTGAGATCGCCGATGCTCGAACGAAGGTAATAAGCAATTCGGCAGCTGCGATAGGAATATTGAGCGATGCGGCTAAACAGGCGCGCAGCGCACCCGACTCGGTCGCCAAAGCTCGTGTCCTCCTTGGACTCGCCGCCAAATATGAAAAGATCAACCACGCGGCAGCGATCGACGCACTCAGCGATGCGGTGAACGTGATCAACCATCTTCAAGGGACAGAAGTCTTGAATACGACGATCCGACAGATGATCAAAACCCGCAGATCGCTCTTCTATTACTCGGTCGAGGTGCCATACTACGATCTCGAAGAAACCTTCAAGATCGTGGGTAAGAGTGACCTCGACCTCACGATATCCAACGCGACGGCTCTTAGCAACAAGTACTTACGGACGATCGCGGTCATCGGTGCCGCTCAAAGCTGTGTCGATAACAAAAAAACGCCCAAAAAGAAGCCGCAAGTTCGCTAGCCGTCTATTTTGCCTTTAGCACCCAGCCGTCGGGGTCGATCTTGGGTGGTGTGCCGGAGTATGTTACGGAGCCTTTTCCGTCGGGCATCTCGACACGCTGGGTTTTGCCGTTGACCACGACGTCGATCGGCATCGGGAACGGCATATTATTCGGCGTTTCCCAACGAAGCAAGAGCTTGCAATTATTCGTGCAGTCGGCAGGTGCGGCAGTCACGAGCCTTGGCAGCTTCGGCTGGCGAAGATACATTTCGAATATCCAATCGAGCTTCATTCCCGAATCCTTCTCGGCGATGGTCAGGAAATCATCCGTCGTTACAAGGCGTTCCTGGCGGCCGTCGGTGTAGCTCTCGTGTGCTTTGTCGGGATAAGCCATATGGCGAAGCGCATTGAAAAAGGCTTTGTCGCCGATGAAATAACGCAGCGTGTGCAGGAAGTACGCACCCTTGCCGTAAATATCGCCGTCGGACTTTGTGTAATCCGGCTCGGCCATATAGACCTGATACGCGATCTTAGGTTCGCGAGGAGCGACAGGCTGCTTGTTACGAAATCTCGTCGCGCTTGCGGCCATACGTTTCATATACGCGTCCTTGCCGTGAAGGTATTCCTGATAGAGAGCATCCATATAGCTCTGAAAACCTTCGTGGATCCAGAAATCACGCCAATCGCTTGCCGTTACGAGATTCGCCCAATATTCGTGCCCGAATTCGTGAAGCAGGAGCGAGTCCGTGCCGTCCTTGTCGTATTTGAAGTGGTTCCCGTAAGCGATATTCGTTGAATGCTCCATTCCTAGATGCGGAGTCTCGGTGATGCCGACCTTTTGCGAACGGAACGGATATGGCCCTAAGTAATGTTCGTAGTATTTGAGATATTTCTTTTGCTCGGCGATCAAACTTGCGGCCTTGTCGGCGTCCTCCGGCAGAACGTAAAAGAATATCGGAATCACGGTCCCTGCGATCGAACGATACGAATCACGCACGATCTTATACGGCGCGGCGTTGAAGACGATCGAATAGTTCCCGATCGGGTTAGTCATTCGCCAATTGTAGGTTGACGTTCCGTCGGCATTCTTCTTAACGCTCGCCAATTTTCCGGGTCCGGTCGCGTACAGCGGATCCGGCACGGTTATGTGCATCGAAACTGTCGCGGGCTTGTCCGAAGGATGGTCTTTGCAAGGGAAAAGGAGGTCGGCGCCGTCGTTCTGAAGCGCGACCGAGATCCAATCGGATCCGTTCGGCGTTTTCTCCCACATAAATCCTCCGACCCACGGCGGACGCGGAGCCTCGCGAGGAGTTCCCGAGTAAACGATCTTTGTCCGTATCGTCTCGCCGTCCTGTTTTGAGTACGGAAAATAGATGCGGATCTGCCCGTCTTTGCGCTCGTATCGAAGCGGCTGACCATTCTCGGTAACGCTCTCGACCTTGTAAGGCGTATCGAGATCGAGTACGATCACATTCGACGGAATGACAGCCTTTGCGGTCATTATCGTCGTACCTGTGATCGACTTTGTTGCGGGATCGGCGTGGATCGAGATGTCATAATCCAGCACGTCGAAGACCGCCTGTTCGAACATCAGCGGCCCGCCCGTCGAGGTCGGTTTTGCTCCAAGCTCACGCTGGCCAAAAGACGAAACAGCGAACAATGCAATGACTGCGAACGCGTATAGTGCCTTCATAACAGAAAACTCCTTGAATATTGTGTGGTCGAACTGCCTTTAGAATACGACGAATGGGCCGATAAGGTTTAATCCGCAAGGTCGATCTCGATCGCCATCTTATATTCATTCGCCATCGACGGATGGCCGTGAGCGAGCGATACGTCGATGCCCCGTCGATAGGTCGCGATGGCCTTTTCGCGTTCGCCCGAACGCACGTACGCTCCCGCGAGTACGCCGTAAGCATTGCCCTCGTCATCAGCCGATGCGATGTACGGCTCGAGCATCGCGATCACCTTCGCGTTGTCGCCGAGCTTTTCATATTCTTTCGCAAGTCCGAACATCACCATCGTGTTCGACGGATCCGCCGCAAGCATCTGTTCAAAAACTTCGATCCTGTTTTGCATAGCATTCCATTGTACTCTGCGTGCCGGTAGCCCGCACGTGACTAAGGGCTCAGCGTAGCGGATGGGTATCTAATTTTGCTTATCCGACGCGGGCGGTTGTCGGAGGCGAAGCCTGCTCCGGAGTTTTGCGGAGGTACGTTCGACGGTCAGGCAAGCCTGACCGCACTGCGATGCGGCAGAGCCGCCAAGTACCCGGCGGTTGCGATCGAGGGACAGTCGGCTAGAAGAGCGTCGGCTGGGTTGGGGTCGATACGGCCGCGGCGTCCGGTTCGGGGGTGTTCGCGGTCGGATCGCCGTCGTTCTCCCGCGTGTTGAAACCGAGTCGCCGCGCGTGGAAGTCAAAGAGCTTTCTTGTAACTTCCCATTGCTCGGTCTTGCCCGTCATTCGCTCCTTGTACGAATTGTGTCGTAGGGTTCCGCCGCGTTCGCGTTTCATCGAATTGATCACCTTTGCGACGCGGGTCTCGGGCAGGCGTTCGTTCATTTTCGCAACAAAATATTCCTCTATCGACGGCGTGTCGATATGGAGCATCGACATAAAAGCGCGCTTCGCCCCGCAGTCCTTCGCACGCTCTAACAGCCCCGGAATATCCGATTCGTTATAGCCTGGAATGATCGGCGCGATGCCGATGCCGACAGCGATCCCGGAATCGGCTACGGTCTTCATCGCCCGAAAGCGCGCTTCCGGCACCGGCGTGTACGGCTCGAACGGATTCGACTTTTCTTTGGTCAAGAACGGGATCGAGAAGAACACGTTGACCTTATCGAGCTTCTCTAAAATATCGATATCACGCGTTACGAGCGGCGATTTCGTAACGATGCTGACAGGAACACGAAACTCCGCGCAGACTTCGAGGCATTGTCGTGTAAGACGATATTCCGCCTCGAGCGCGATGTACGGATCGGTCGCGAACGAGAAATCGAGATGCGGCATCTTGTCGCGGCACTTTTTCAATTCGGCTCGCAATAGCTGCGGCGCGTTCGGCTTTACGACGATCTTCGTCTCGAAATCAGTGCCCGCACCGTAGCCGAGGTATTCGTGATACTGCCTCGCGAAACAATACGTGCAGCCGTGCACGCATCCGCGATAGCAATTCACCGTGTAACGCCAGCCGCCTTCCCAGCCCGAGGCAAAAGCCTTCGTAATGACCTTTTTCGTCGCAGTTTCTTCAAAGACCTCGAGCTTGGTCGGCGGCGGTTCACCGACGAATTCGGCCGATAGCCTATTGTACGGATTTGGCGGATTCTTTACGTGTCGCACAAATGAAAGAGTATGGTATCTACGCAACGCTCGCAATGTTCACCGAAGTGCCCGCTGCATCAGGAGGTCTGTCTGCGGGTCGGAGCCTAGCTGGAAGGTGTGTTTGCCGACGGGGCGAAAATCGTTTTTTTCGTAGAAGGCGATCGCTCGCGGATTGAATTCCCAAACGCCTAACCACATAACGTCGTGGCCGTTTTCCCTGGCAAGCTCGAGACACGCATTCATCAGGTCCTGCCCGACGCCTTTGCCGAGATATTCCTGGTGCGAATAGAGCCTCGAGAGTTCGATCGGCCGCTCTGCGGAGATGCCTTCCTCGATCGCGTGACGAATGAGTTTTGCATAACCCGCCGCTTTCGCCTCGACCTCCGCGATCAGAAAGATAGTGTTCTCATCAGCCAATTCCAACGCGATCTGCTCCTCGTTGAACGCCTGCCGCATATAATGTGCGAGGTCGTCCGGCGCATTCTTCGGGTGACGCGCAAAAGCATCCCAGAATGTCGTGTACGACAAGTTGGTAAGGAGTTTAGCGTCTTCGGCACCGGCCGTTCGGATGACGATCTCACTCATAGTCAGGCGGAAACCGGCTGATGAGTTTGTGATCAGCCGACCCTCGAGCACATTATATGACCATTCCACTCGAAAAACTTACTCAACTCGGCAGGGGTGCAGGTTCATCGTGAAAGAACGATGCTTGGTCACACGCTGGCTGCTCTTCCAAAGCCGTAAGGTGTCGGGATAATCCTTGACGTACCGTAGCCGCCGTAGAGTTCGATGGCTCTTGGGCGACAGTCTAACGTCCATCATCCCGATCTATGGGAATCCGTTGATCTAGACACGGGAGAGGAAATTCTCCATTACGAAGACCTTTCGGATGCGGAAGTGGACGGGCGATTCGGCGAGGCTGAAGGCTTTTAGGCTTTCGACGCGCGAGAGAAAGACCGGGTGTCGGCTTGCCGGAACGCTGCTGAGCCAAGCCGGTATTTGCAGGCCGAGTTCATCACACAGCGTCTCGATCGTCGCGGCGAGGACCGCATCTTTCTCTTCATCGCTGAGTTTGAAAGGTTCGGCTATTGCGGCGGGGTTTTTGTGATACCGAAGATCATCGACGAGGTCCATCAACGCGACCTTCCACCAACGCGGTTCGTCGATCATTCGCTGTTTTGTCTCGGCGGCAGTGATCATTGCTCGAAAAGGCCCTCGATGAAATACTGGGTTCGCGGCGGTATCTGCCTTTTAGGATAGTACCGCTCAATAATCAGGAAAACCTCATCGGCGGAGGTGACCTCCAGCGCCTCGATCAGCGTTATTACGTCTGATTCGTCTTCTGTATCGGCTCGAGCCGCAAGGGCTTTCATCGCCAAGAGATAATCGGCTTCGGGAATGAATACTGTCAGATTAGAAAGATGAAAAAGTACCGTTTCTGAATGCTCGACGACATACCCTTTAACGCCGTCATTAAGCCAATCCCGATTCAGCCCGTGTCTATCCGCGATCCGGGCGGCCGCAGCGCGAATTTCTGATGATGGAAAGAAGATAGCGTCAATATCTTTCGTCGCAATACGTGCCTTAAAAGCAAGCACCATCACCGACCCGCCGAACAGCGATAGTTCACCTTTAATGTCCTTCAATGCAAGTTCATCATTAAGCTCGGAAAGATATTGTTCGATCTCATTGGCGGTCATGTTTCATTTTCCTGTCGAGCCCAAAATAAAAGTACCGCTCCGCATTTAACCGCCTTTTTTTTCCAATTCGAACTCACAAGATCATTTCATTTGTTAAAGCAGTATTGCCTGTATGGCAATTTCTATGTGTCCTAATGTTTCTATGTGTTTTAAGAAACAATATTTAACCACATAGAAACATTAGGACACATAGAGTTTTACCACTGTTATTTTATGATGCGATCACTTATTTCCCGCTGGTTATCAGCTTTGCGATGGTTTGGAGCTGCATATTCGAGGTGCCTTCGTAGATGGAGCCGATCTTTGAATCGCGCCAGAATTTTTCGACGGGATAATCTTTGACGTAGCCGTAGCCGCCGTAGAGTTCGATGGCCTTGGATGCGACGGCCTCGGCGCATCGTGAAGCATAGAGTTTCGCGACGGCGGCTTCTTTTAGGAACGAGCGGCCTGCGTCCTTGAGACGTGCGGCGTTATAGACGAGCAAGCGAGTTGCCTCGATCTCGACGGCCATTTCCGCAAGCTGGAACTGCACAGCCTGAAATGCATTAAGTGCCGAGCCGAACTGTTCGCGTTCGGCGGTGTATTTCAGAGCGGCTTCGAAAGCTCCCTGCGCAATGCCGAGCATTTGAGCCGCGATGCCGATTCGGCCTTCGTTAAGGGTTTCGATCGAGACCTTGTAGCCTTTGCCGACCTCGCCGAGGACATTCTCTTTCGGAACCTTACAGCCGTCGAAGATCAATTCCGTCGTGGAAGAGGCGCGTATGCCAAGCTTGTCCTCTTTCTTGCCCACCGAGAAACCCTCAAATCCCTTTTCAACGATGAAGGCCGTAATTCCTTTGTAGCCCGCATCGGCGTCGAGCGTAGCGAATACAATGAAGATCTCGGCCTCGTTGCCGTTCGTGATCCAGAGCTTTTGGCCGTTGAGTTCCCAATGGTCGCCCTTATCGGCGGCCTTCGTTTTGAGTGCGAATGCGTCCGACCCGGAACTCGCCTCCGAAAGTGCATACGCGCCGACGCGTCCAGCGGCGAGCTGCGGCATATATTTTTTCTTCAGATCGGTGCTGCCCCATTTCAGAAATGCGTTAGTTACGAGCGTGTTGTGGACGTCCACGAACACGGAAACGCTCGCATCGACGCGTGCCAATTCTTCGATCGCGATGATCGCATTGAATATCGATGAGCCTGCGCCGCCGTATTCTTCCGGAGATTCGATCGCCATCAGTCCAAGCTCGAAACACTGTTTTATAAGATCGGCGTCAAGCTTGGAATTATGCTCCATTGTTTCGACCTTAGGGCGAACTTCGCCTTCGGCAAATTCGCGGACGGCGGCGCGGAACTGTTCTTCGTCTTCAGATAGAACGGTCAATGCGTTGTTATTGATCGGTGCTTCAGCGGCGGTACTCATAT
>DAORTR010000100.1:0-9193 GCA_035432765.1 Pyrinomonadaceae bacterium | reverse complement strand
TGAGAGCGTGCTCGACCATCTTCGAGGTCTCTTTTGGGATCTCGTTCGCACAAACCGAAACGAGGCCGTCCGCGCCGAGCGAGATCAGCGGGACGGTCGTCGCATCATCCCCCGAGAACACGCGAAAATTCTTCGGCCGCCGGCGAATGATCTCCATTATCTGCGAGAAATTACCGGACGCCTCTTTTGTCGCAACAATGTTGTCGAATTTCTCGGCAAGCCGCAGCGTCGTCTCGGCGGAGATGTTCGAAGAGGTTCGTGAAGGCACGTTATAGAGCATTATCGGCATCTCGCGAACGCTCTTTGCGACTTCGCTGAAATGAGCGACCATTCCGTCCTGCGTCGGCTTGTTGTAATAAGGAGCGACAACTAGAGCACAATCGGCTCCGGCCTCACGTGCCTTTCGTGTGAAGTCGATCGTCGCCGCGGTATTGTTACTTCCCGTTCCGGCGACCACGTGTGCCTTGAAACGCTTTGCGACTTCGACCGTCATACGAATTACGTGGAGCCTCTCGGCCTCATCCATCGTCGCGCTTTCGCCCGTCGTCCCGCACGGAACAAGCAACTTAACGCCGCCCTTTATTTGCCGCTCGACGAGCTTCTTAAAACACTCGCCATCAACGGAGCCGTCCTTCTTAAAAGGCGTCACAAGCGCGGTCGCGCAGCCACTCATCCAGTCGATCTTTGTCGTCATAAAGGAAATTCAACCACTGATGAACACAGATTAGCACAAATAGCTGACCTGAGTGTTTAGTAGGATCGCAAAAAACGACGCGCATCGAATAGACGAAGCATCGTGCGCTTCATTCGTGCATTCGTGGCTGCCTATTGAAAGTCGGAGCTTCCAGCGGCACTACTGACATATTTCGTCAATAGCTTCTGAGAACTCATAAAAACCCTTCTTCCCGACGATCCATTCGGCAGCGAGAACGGCTCCGGATGCAAAGCCCTCGCGTGAGCGCGCCGTATGTTCGAGCAGTATCTGATCGGCGGGTCCGTCAAAACCAAGGCGATGCGTCCCCGGTATATTCCCGGCGCGTGTTGCGGCGATGTCGCCGACGGCAACGTGCTTCGAAACAACGTCTTTAAGTATCAACGCCGTCCCGCTCGGGGCGTCCTTTTTGCGCGAATGATGCTGCTCTTCGATGAACGCTTCGTATTCGGGAAATTTTGAAAAAAGCTCGGCGGCAAAGTCCACAATGCGGTAAAAGAGATTTACGCCGATCGAGAAGTTCGCTCCGAAGACGAAAGCACCGTCACCTTCGCGGACGATGTTCTCGATCACCGACCGCTGCGCATGCCAGCCCGTCGTACCTTCGACAAGGGGAATTCCGGCTGCAACGCATGCTTCTGCATTCCGTCCCACGGCCTCAGCGGCCGAAAAGTCGATCGCGACATCCGCACCGCGCATTTTTGCTGCCAACTCACCCGCCGAAAGACCCGAGTACGACTCGTCAATGACACACGCGACCTCGTGACCTCGCTCGACCGCAAGCCGCTCGACGATCTTCCCCATCGCTCCATATCCGATCAAAACGATCTTCATACAAAAGTTTTAACACATAAAAAGAAGATCCTTAACAAGGAAGCTACAAGATCGAACAGTCCTTCTTCTTTTCCCTCTATGTTCCCTATCTGCCTATGTGGTTCAATGCTCTGTAAAACCACATAGGCACATAGAACACATAGACATAACAATCCAAAGCTGGAATTTACAAGATCGAACTCTTTCCTTCTATGTTCCCTATCTGCCTATGTGGTTCAATGCTCCGTAAAACCACATAGGCACATAGAACACATAGACATAACAATCCAAAAGCTGGAATTGGCGAGATCAAACAACCTCCTTCTTTTCCCTCTATGTTCCCTTAAGCCTATGTGGTTCATTCTGCCGACAGTGCCCGGAAAAACTCGTTCACAAACGTCTTCTGACCCTCTTTGAATATGTTGACGCAGTTGAAATTTACTAACAATCCCTTCGGAGCCTCGAGTAGCTTCATATATGTGAGCAGTTGGGCCTCATGGATCGGCGTCAGAGCGGCCACTGACTTAAGTTCGACGACTAGAATTCCTTCTATCAACAGATCGCATCGGAGGTCGGTCTCCAAGTTAATGCCTTTGAAGCGAACAGGAACGATCAACTCGGTAGCGAACCTGACCGCTCGCAGCCGCAACTCGTGTTTGAGGCATTCATGATACACGCTTTCCAACAGACCAGGGCCGATGGCCTTGTGAACCTCGATAGCCGCACCGATAACCTCATAGGTGAGCTTATCCAAAAGCTTCTTCGTCATATTTTGCTAGAAACCACATAGTCACATAGAACACATAAAACGAGCTTTTTCGGGTAATAAATTTCTTCCTATGTTCTCTATGTTCCTATGTGGTTCAATGTTCTGCAAAACCACATAGGCACAATGTTCTGCAAAACCACATAGGCACAATGTTCTGCAAAACCACATAGGCACATAGAACACATAGACAGAAGATTTTTACTAGGAAGTTACAAGACCGAACGGCATTTCTCTCAATGTTCCCTATCTGTCTATGTGGTTCAATGCTTTTCCCTACTTCCAGACGTTGTTGTCCGGCGTGTAGTCCATAAATATCCCGCCGTCGAGCGTGACGCTCTTGATCGCTTTGGGCGATGCGACCCGAACGACGGCTTCCTTCGAGTTTTTTTCCCAGATCGCGGGAGTTTGATGGAGCGTTTCCGTTGTGCCGTCCTCGAACGTTACGACGACATCGACCGGTGCGAGAGATCCGCCGAGGTTCTTTATCGTCACGGCTGCCCCGTCCGTGCGTCTTTCGACGCCGCCGACCGCAAGATCGATGTAGCTGTAATTAAAGAACCACGCGTTCCAGAACCAATTCAGATCCTTACCCGAAATGTTGTTGAAGCTATTGTACATATCCCAAGGCGTCGGATGCTTGCCGTTCCAGCGATCCATAAAACCGTGCAGAACACGCTTGAATTCCGCGTCGCCCAACAGGTCCTTCATCGCAAGATATCCCAAGGCCGCACGTCCGTATTTATTATTCCCATAACCACCGCCGGTCAGAACGTTCTCCGGCGTCATTATCGGAATATCCGCGTCCGAGGACATATTCCGGATCCAACCGCGAACGCGAAAGGCTTTGAATAACTTGTCGGCCTGATCCTTGTTGAAGGTCTCAACATTGAATAGATATTCGAACGCCGTCGTCCAGCCTTCCTCCATAAATGCATAACGCCGCTCGTTTATTCCCATATAGAACGGAAAATACGAATGCATTATCTCGTGTGCGGCGACGAACTCCTGCATATCCGGATTCTTCTGCGCGCTGTCATTAGCCATCATCGGATATTCCATATCGGCGAATCCGCGAAAGATCGTCATCTTCGGATACGGATACGGAACGCCCGGCCATCGGTTCGACGAAAAAGCGAGCGACGTTTTAATGTACTTCACCATATTCGCGAAATTTGTCGAAGGTTCATCGTACGCGGCCTGCGTACTTGCGCGTCTTCCCGTCTTGCTATCCACGACGAGGCTTCCGCCATCCCAGATGTAGTGGTCGCTCAAACCGAAGGCAACATCCGAGACATTCTCGGCTTTCCATTTCCATGTATTCGTGGGATTCTGCGCGGTAACTTTGCCCGTCTTCACTTCATCGAGAGTCGCGATATTCACGACATCGTCGCTCGTGAAAGACTTTCGCAAACGCTCCGCTATCTCAGGCTGCAGCACTTCACTTGCATTCGTCAGATCACCCGTTGACCAAACGATGTAGTTCTTTGGCACGGTAACGTCGAGCGTGTAATCGTTGAAATCACCAAAGAATTCGTGCGATGGAATATGCTGCACCTGGTCCCAGCCGTTCACATCGTCGAGCACCGCAACTCGCGGATAAAAATACGCGACGTAGAAGGTGGTCGGGTCGATGACGCCTTCGCGCCCCGATTCGAGCACGAGTTCGTAGTGCCATTTGAAGGACAGTTTCACCGTGCCGCCTGACGGCAAAGGCTCGTCCAGTTTAATGACGTTGTATGTCATTCCCTTTCGCTCGATCAACGGCTTCCACGCTTTGACTTTACCGTTCTCCGAATACTCATCGATCGTTACATCCGATGTCATCTCTCCATCAGACGTCGGTTGGTCGCGAGCCGCCTCCGGCGAATGAACGTTCAACTCGAACCGCAAGATCAAATTTTCAAGCGGTTTCGGACTGTTGTTCGTGTAAACGATGTCCTCGGAACCGCGGATCGTTCGGTCGGGCGGCGCGATGTTCATACGGATGTTATGAACCGACTTGTTCTGATAATATTTTGGCCCCGGTTTGCCATCTATGCTGCGAGTGCCGTTCTCGTAAGCAAGCTTAACGTTTCGCGGCATAAACAGATCTTGCCCAAAAACAGGCAGCGCAAAGACAAATGAGCACAACAAAAAGACGAGGATTTTTTTCATATCGATCTCAACTTAAAAAAAGGATGTAGTCGTTCAATATACGAAAGCAGTGAGAATAAAGATTCGCAAAATCTGAACGAACCTTGATGAGGCCTACGCCGAAAGCAAGGTTCGCACCAAATTCTGATACAGCTCAACTGCCTGTTCGAGGTCATTTTTAAGAACGAACTCGCCCTTTGTGTGGGCGACGAGGATCGAACCGGGGCCGATAAGGAGCGGTTTGCCCCAGTTAGGAAGGTGTGGGATATCGGTCGTGAATCTCACGACCTTCTGATCGAAGCCATCGACCGCGAGCATCCTCACCGGCTCGGAGGCGGAAAGTACTTCAATTTCGCCGCGATCGCGAACGACTGAGCGGATCGCGTCCTCAATGGGTTCGCGCTTTGTCGTTAGCCGGATCGCAAGGCCGGCTTCTGCGTTTGCCGGAATGACATTCAACGCCATTCCGCCTTCGATCGTGCCGATATTTACTGTCGTCTCGCCGAAGAACTCATCGTTCGGAAGGCGTGTGTGCCGAACGTCTTCCAGAATGTCGAGCAACTTCTCGATCGCAGAATCGCCCTCTTCCGGATATGCAGAATGTGCGGCCTTTCCAGACGTCTTAATGCTCAGCCGGAACGTTCCCTTTGAGCCGATCGCAAGGTCGTTGTCCGTCGGTTCGCCGTTTATCAAATATTCGCATTTTGCCGCAAGCGGATGAAGATTCGCGGCCTTCGCACCGGTCGAAGCACGCTCTTCTTCGACCGTGAAAAGCAGCCCGATATCCTCAACTCCGTCTGCGCGAAGTTCCTCAGCCGCCGTGATCTGAGCCGCGATGATCCCCTTCGCGTCGCACGCTCCGCGGCCATAGATCTTCTCGTCGTCTTCGGTCGGCGGAATATATGGCGGCACAGTGTCCATATGCGTCGAAAGCCAAACACGCGGCGTGTCGTTCAGCGTCGCGATGACGTTATTCTGATTCCCGCTGACCTTCTGAAGCTCGACCGCCCACCCAAGCGACTCCAAATGATCGCGCAGCCAAAACCCAACAGCTTCCTCTTCGCCAGAAGTGGACGGGATCGACATGAGAGATCGTGTAAGTTCGAAAATATGCATAACTTTATGCCCAATTCTCAAATGCGCCATCAAGATTGGCCGCTATTCCAATAATTCTAAACCCGTGGCCTGCTTCCATTCGTTAAGCCTAGAACTATCATCGAACGGTACGTCGCCGTTCAGCAAGCCACTTGAAAAGGCCGGGATCACTAAACCCAAGCGGTTGGTGCCCGACACCCGGAACCTCTGAATATCTTACATTTGGCGCCCCAACCGTCTTTAATGTTTCGACCATCCGGCGGGAATTATCCACGGCGACGACACTATCCGCACCGCCGTGAAAAACCCAGATGGAGATGTTCTTTAGCGTTCGGCAAAGCCCTTATATGGATCTTCTGCACGAGCAAGTTGGGCGATGATCGGTGAAACCCGTTTCATCTCCTGCTGTCGCGGGAGTACTCGACCAGACATCGGCACGATAGCTGAAAATTTTTCTGGATACATCGCGGCCGTGTTCCAGACTCCAAACCCTCCGAGCGAGAAACCTGCGAGATAAAGTCTATCTGGATCCGCATTAAGGTCCGCAACCGTGTCGTCCAAGGCCATTATTGCCTGACCGATCATCTGCTCGTCCCAAAACCTGCCCGCAGGACACTGGGGAATCACGACGATGAATTTGAATTGTTCGTGTCTCTCGCGAATCGTCTCTGCAAGTCCGTTGAGTTGGGATTCATTATCGTCGCCGCGATTTCCGGCTCCGTGCAGGTACAGCATCGCAGGAAGCTTTTCATTCGAATGAATGCCCGACGGCACGTAAACCCGATAGCGGTATATTTGACCGTCTGACTTACCTTCTCGATACAAAAACTCTTCCTTTGGATAAACTTGTTGGGGCGCGCCCCCCGAACGGCATGACCAGCCGAACGCGGACAAAATAAGAGCGGTGCAGATCAGCAATCGCACTTAGAAAAACTCCTTGTGCAGCTTTTTGATGACGTTGGCGACATCTGTTTCGCGTACGACGAATGTCAGATTTACGGCTGAGGCGCCATGCGAGACGAGTTCGACGTGTATATCGTCGATCGTCTTGAAGATCTTCGCGGCAAGGCCGGTCGAGGCCCTGAGGCCTTCGCCGACCACACAGATAACTGCGTAGCCGCTTTCCACCTCGACATCGCCGATGCGCGAGAGATCTTCGACGACCTTCTCAATGTTGTCGGGCTTGTCGAGCGTAAGAGCGACGGAAACTTCCGATGTCGAAATGACGTCGATCACCGTGCGATGACGATCGAAGACCTGGAAGACTGCGCTCATAAAGCCGTAGGCGCCGAGCATTCGCGCAGACGTGATACGCAGTATCGTGATATTGCTTTTATGCGCGATCGACTTGATCTTGTTCTCGGTCTCGTCAGATCTTGACAGTACCATCGTGCCGACAACTTCCGGTTCGGAGGTATTGCAGACGCGTACGGGAATGGCATTATCCACCGCGGGTTTGATCGTCTTCGGATGCAGCACCTTTGCGCCGAAATACGCCAATTCCGCCGCTTCCTCATACGAGAGGACAGGCACGGTCGACGCGTCGCTGCAGATGCGCGGATCGCACGTCATCACGCCGGTCACGTCCGTCCAAATTTGGAGTTCGGAAGCGTGCAGGGCGGCCGCAACTATTGCCGCCGAATAGTCCGAACCGCCGCGTCCAAGCGTCGTCGTTTCACCGCCTCGATTCGCAGCTATAAAGCCGCCGAGGACCGGCACTTCGCCCGCGTCGATGAGCGGCGTAAGCTCAATTCCGATAAGTTCGTTCGTTTCGTCAATGATCGGCTGAGCAGCGCCGAACTCATCGTCGGTTACGATCAAGCGACGCGAATCGACCGTTCGTGCGGCGACCCCACGCGACTTCAAAACCTCCGCCAATAATCTGGAAGAAAGCTGCTCGCCGTATGAGACGATCGCGTCTTTCAGCATCTGCAGCGGCAGGCTGCGTCGTGCCGCACGCGTCAACAGATCCTTGATCTCGGCACGCGCTAAGAGAAGTTCGTTGTGAAATACATTCTCCGTGTCGTTTGGGAAGAATGCCGAAGTGATCTCGATATGCCGATCGAAATGGGGTTCCAGCGATGCGATCGCGCCTGCCGGGTCGCCTTTGCGGGCCATCTCGAAAGCCGCAAGCAGAGCATCCGTAACCTTTGTCATCGCAGAGGTTACGACAACCGGCCGCTTGTCTATCTGCGTCGCAACGATACCGCAAACACGTTCAAAGGCGGCCACGTCGCCGACCGACGTGCCGCCAAATTTCATTACGACAGGAAATGATGTTCCGCTCACCTTAATAGAAAAGTAAATGAGACGCGTCGCTTCTGCAATCCCGCTTCACAAAAATCTTCTAGATCGCACGCGACACTAAAGAAAGTTCGGCGTTCGAGCGGGCTAGTCTTTCCGTCAACGACGCTCCGCGCAGATCAACTACATCCCACCGCAAGGCCGTGCAGTTCATTATAATGATTCGCCCCCTCAGCCTCCGAGTACCCGAGATCAGGAGGCGACAAAATCTCTCCCAAGATCCCAGTGATCTCGTCAGTTTCGGTCAGAAAGGCGTCATGCCCTACGTCCGATCGCAGTTCGTGATATCGCGCATCAACACCGTTCTCGGCGAATCTTGCCGCGAGTGCACGAATATCAGCAGGCGGAAAGAGCCAGTCCGAAGAGATCCCGATGAAGGAAATGCGGGACCTCACCTTTCTAATTTCGTCATCCGTAAGATCAAAAAGATCCATCGCCTTTGTAAGAAGCTCGTAGCTTTCGAGCTCGAACCGCTTCCGGAATTCTGCGCCCTGGTGATCCAAATAGCCGCCAACGTCAAAGCGATCCTGGAACTTGGCCGTCGGGTCCTCGCCATTCCGATTCGGCTTCCTGCCGAATTTATCGGTGAACTCGGTCGGCGAACGATACGATAGAAGTGCGATCTTTCGAGCGATATCGATGTCGCCGCGTGCGGTCGCCTGCCGCTGTATGTGATTCAGCGCTAAACCCATTGCCGAGAGCGGCGCGGCAGCGATCGCGATGACCTCGTCGGCAAGATCCGGAAACTCCACGGCGAACTGCAACGCAAGCATTCCGCCGACGCTTCCGCCGATCACTGCCTTGAATCTGCTCACGCCAAGATATTCGAATAGAAGCGAGGTCGAGCGAACGATATCACGCGTCGAGACGATCGGAATCTCACGACGCGAACTGCGCCGCTTGAGCGCCTTTGCGCTTGTCGAGCCATAGCACGAACCGAGATAGTTCACGCAAATGAATGCGTCTTTCGACGTATCAAGAACTCCGCCGTCCGCGATCACGCCGTTCCACCATTCGTGAATTCGAGACGAACCGGTTAGTGCATGAAACACAAGCACGGCGTTGGATCTGTCGGCGTTCAGTTTCCCGTAAATTGTCGTACGAAGTTTCAGCTCGGTGAGCACCTCGCCGGATTCAAGTTCAAATGGTTCGTTTATCAAAAGATCGATCTCAAACATTGCAATTCACTCCTATTTTGCAAGAAATGGAAGCGGCGTTTCCCTTTGGAAATGCCCCATCAGCCGCCTCCATTTCTTGCACTTTTTCGGCTAATTCGAAGCCGAATTCACAGCCTCCGCTGACAGCGCTAAGGCTTGGTCTATATCCGCGAGTATGTCTCGTATATCCTCGATGCCGACCGACAGCCT
>DAORTR010000099.1:0-9343 GCA_035432765.1 Pyrinomonadaceae bacterium | reverse complement strand
TCGGCTTTCCCGTATGATTGCGAATCACCACGGTTGGCTGACTTCGACCTCCACTCTTGGTCATATACATTTGCCCGCCTCTCAATTCGACCTCAAGACTCGCCGTGTCAAGGTATGCAAAGCCAACCACAGTGAAAGGTGCAACTCGCCAGTCTTCGCATGGGACCGCAAACGGCTGCGCAGTCACATTCGATTCAAGAGCGGCCAAGCTAACCGCGAGAAGAAGGAGCGGGTAAAAAAGCTTTCGATATTTCATAGTGTAAATGCCTCCCTAAAATGGACGTGGTGGGTGCCCATCATTGAGTCCCCAAACGGGCTTAAAGCGAAACGTGTCATACCGGAACTTTACCCGGTCCGGTCCAGTGCCTTTGGAGGGATCGATATTATAGATATCGAACTCCCTGTATCGGGTTTTGATGTTTACGGTCATCGGCATGTTCATGCCTTCGTCGAGTTTGCCCTTTGATTGCAAGGTTAGAGTGACCGAGGCCGTTGTGCCCTGGGTGGCGGGGATGACCGACGGGTTTCCTGCGAGTTCTATCTTTACAAAGCGAGAACTGGACGGCACGTCAACTTTGATGCTCTCCCAACCGTCGAAATTCCTAGTATCGATCACTATGAAATCGATCTTTAGCTGAAAGACCTCGCGAATCGCCTCTGGCCCGACATCCGTACGAGTATCAAACTCCCAAACATCGGTAAGCTCGTCATGTATAGTTTGACAACCGGGGCCAGGATTCATGCAAGCTTTCATAGTTTTGACTACAGACCCGTCGACATCGAGGAGAGAGATGCTTGTTACCATCACAGCCGGTGGGGTTCCAGCCGTCGGGGGAACTACGGTGCCATTGACAACCTTTGAACCATCCGGTTGGTTCAACTCGTAGCCGGTTACTTCACCAAGCCAGTCGAATGCCCAGTCAAAGCTTGAATCGCGCCCAGTGTACCCTCCGTTGCTGCCGTCTGAGTTAGGGCATCTTTCGCCACAAGCTCCGGTCGTGTATTCGCTGAGCAATCCAAGTGGATCGGTGAATTTATAGGGGGAGTTTAATCCGTAAGAATATCTATTAAACGTCTGCGGATCTCTTATCGAGGCAGATGCTGTCAGCGGATCGACGCTCGTGAACCTGCCGTGTGTCGGGTTGTAGTACCTCGCTTGTGCAAACTCTAAACCGCTCTCTTCGTCTTTCTCGTAACCGGTGTAGTCTTTGCGTGTCGAGCCTGCGGCCTCGTAGCCGTTCCCCGAAGCCCCGCCCACACGCTGCACCGACACCGCCTCTTCGCCAAACGCCATAAAATCCCTTCGGTTCACAACCGCCCCACGCTCATTCGTCGTCACCCGTGGGCTTCCCAAATGATCGGTTGTCAAATAGCTAACTCGCGGCTCCGAAGCCACTTCGCCCGAATACTCCGCGATCAATACTCCAGATGCATCATATACGAAAATGGTGGTTTCGGCCGCGGAAACTTTCTTGACCCTCCGGCCTTCGCCATCGTATGTGTACACCGCATCGGGAGTGGAACCCTGATTCGAAGCCGCGAAAAACTGGGGGCGTGAAAGCTACCTCTCAGACTTCAGTTCCAACTTAGCTCCAACGGGATAGACGACGTTCCCGGACGTGTCAATGTAGTATTCCGCGTCACCAATATCCACGCTCGCCAATCCATCAAAGAAGCTGGATGCGGCATCGAAGATGGGCGGAATCACAAACCAGCCTGTATGATCGATGAATCCGTATTTTTCACCGATCTTTACTTTGGCTCGCCCAGACGCGAATTCTTCTACTCGATCGAATTTTGCCTCGATCACAGGTGAGCCGCTGGTCGAAAGGAAGCCAAACTTAAGCCCAGATTGATAGCCGACAAGCCCTTCGCTTACCTCAAAAAGGTGTCGGTGAACCATCGGTATCACAAGCTTTCCAGTCTTGTCGATGAGGCCGTATTCGAAAATGGCTCGCGCAGAGTTCCATTGCCACACAACGGCATATTCTTCCGAAAAATCGGCGCCATTTACGCCTTTCGGAAGCCACAGCACTATGGTGCCAGCCTTATTGATGTAGGCATTTCTGCCGCCAATTTCGACACCTGCAAGCCCTTCGCTAAAAGAACTTATCGGGGACGACTGTTTCATAGACGGTCCATACGGCTCGGGTCGTGAATATTGCAGCGGAATCGCGACCCGTCCCGTTAGATCGATGTATCCCCATTTGCCTCCAACATTAACGACCGCTAATCCCTCACTGAATGTTTTTGCATAGTCAAATCCACCCGTAAGAACCTCGCCTTTTTCGTTGATATACTTGTATTTACCGTTCTCACGAACGACCGCATACCCCTCATGGAAAGGCCCGGCGTCATCAAATTGCGGAGGAACTGCCCATTCTCCCGCCCTGTTTATTAATCCCCAACGCTTGTTACTCTTCTTTACCTCGAAGGTGTCTACCGCAACTGTCAAGAACAGATCCGCGGAATCGTCCGAACCGAGAATCGTAGTAAATGTGGGCTCAACTACGACCTTTCCGGTTCGATCAATAAGGCCGTACTTGCCGCCCTCATAAATTGGAAACAGTTCGCCACTAACCGATTGGCCGAATATCCCAGCAGCGAATATGAGCACCGTGCCCAATAACTTGAGTGTTTTCATAATCTCCGCCTCACTTATTTCGGAATGTGTATTCCGAATACTTGATCATGCTCTTAAAAAGATCGCTGGCCTTCCCTTTTGGGAAATTAGTCGCCTTTTTGTCCCATCCTTTTCGCCCTTCGTATGCCGTGACCGCTCGCTCGCTCGTCCCTGCGCCAACCTGTCGTACATAGTCGGCATAGTTTTCTTTAGCATGCAGGGCGTGGCTGATTTCGTGTTTAGCTACATCTTGACGGGTTTTTACCCCTTCGACCGCAACAACACCTACAATCCGATCTTTATTCTTTGCGTCTTCAATGGCTTTGACTGTAACTGCCTTATCGATTCTGGCAAGATCAAGTGTGATTGTGGTCGTCATGTGCCCGGCTTCACTCTTTACCACACTTGTAAGTCCCATTGTAGTTTTGCCGTTCGTGTCCTTTGAGGACAGATCCTCGGCGGTCAAAATTAGTGTTGAATTGTTGCTTTCGTCGAAAAAGCTCTGAAAAAAGGCATATCCCTCTTCGGTCTTGTACAGATCTTCAAAAGCGTCGATTATGCCTTTTACTTGATCTTTCGTGAGGTTGGGAGCCAACTGAACGCCCCCCGCGAACGGATCCCAGACGGTTTCGACCCATAGCTCTCCCATCCCCGTAAAGGCGCTGATCATGCTGCCGCCAGCTTGCGCCCAGCGTGAGGCGCTGTTCGGGCAACGGTTTCCACACGCTCCAGTGGTGTACTCCGAGAGCAATCCGAGGGGATCGGTGAATTTATACGGTGAATTCAATCCGTAGGAATATCTATTAAACGTCTGTGGATCTCTTATCGAGGCAGATGCTGTCAGCGGATCGACGCTCGTGAACCGCCCGTGTGCCGGGTTGTAGTATCGAGCTTGAGCGAATTCGAGCCCTGTCTCAGCGTCTTTTTCGTAGCCCGTGTAATTCTGTCGGACTTCGGTCCGCTGATAGCCCAATCCCTGCGTTCTCTGGGCGGTAAAACTCTCCTCACCAAAAGCGGTAAAGTCGCGGCGCGATGTAACGGAACCGCGTTCATCCGTGACGACACGGGGCGAGCCCAAATGATCGGTTGTCAAATAGCTAACTCGCGGCTCGGAAGCGACCTCGCCCGAATACTCCGCGATCAATACTCCAGATGCATCATATACGAAAATGGTGGTTTCGGCAGCGGAAACTTTCTTGACCCTCCGGCCTTCGCCATCGTATGTATAAACCGCATCGGGAGTGGAACCCTGATTCGACGCCGCGAAAAATTCCGTCTGATGACTCTCACCATCATACCCGAACCGCTCCCCAGCCGCATTCGCCGTCAAAGACCCATTCGCATCGTAACTATAACCGCTCTCGGAAATGCGGTTCGTCGCCGCCGAGATCGCCGGATCACAAACCACCTGAGCAATAAGCGAGAAAGGCATCCGCGAATCGCGTTGGCGGTCAGTTGCTAAAAACAGACGGCTCCTGCGGAGCCAGGACGAAACGTGTCGGGCTGGTAAGACTTGCTATGAACTCGGTTTGCTTTTAGACTTTGAGGGAAATGGGAAAATTGGCGCGACGCGAAAAGAGCGAACTCAAGGGCCGTATGCGGACGTTTGTGATGTTTCTGCCGAATATGGCGAAGCTGCTCGCAAGGCTTTTGAAGGACGCACGCGTGCCGACGGCCGAAAAGGCGTTGTTCGTCGCGGCGATCGTCTATGTGATCTCGCCGCTTGATCTCATTCCGGACGTTTTTCCGTTCATCGGGCAGGTCGATGACCTCTATATGGTCGCGTTGGTGCTGCTGCGGCTGATAAATCGGACGGATGTCGAGGTCGTTCGCGAACATTGGTCGGGCGGCGGTGATATCGCGGCCCTTGCCGATTCGATCGCGAACATCGCTCCGAAATTCCTGCCGAAACGCATCTCGCGCGTCCTGCGTTCGAAGGTCGAGCTCGCACCCGCGGGCAAGATCCTCAAGAGCATCACAAAACGCGACGAAGCCGTCGTCATCGAGGTCGCAGATGAACCTCAGATCGAATCCGTCTCAAGAATGACCAACTAGATACCGAGAATAGACCGCGTTCGGGTGACGCGGTCGCTTTCTCGAATACTCGGCCTTCAGGCGGCCGCAGTTCCGTGCTTTGCGGTCGCACTTTTCAGCAAGGCGATCTGCGCCGCGTGGTGCACGTTGTGCCGCACGGTGCCGTGCAGAAAGAAGCTGAGCGTGTAGTCGTTATCCTCGAACTTCTCGCCGAATTCGCCCTCCGAACGCCTTTCGATCGCACGGATCAAGTTTCCGAATGAGTCAGAGATCTCTGTCTGCAGGCCTTGCCATGCGGCATCCGCAACCTGTTTCTCTTCCGGAAAGTTGCCGTCGGGCGGTTCGCTGACCGGGTTTCCCATGAGGCGTTCGGCCCAAACGTTATTCCAGCCCGCAATGTGTCCCGCGAGTTCCCAGATACTGTGCGTTCCGGGAAGCTTGAGTGCCGCGTGCTCGGCGTCTATGCCGCGAAACGTCTCTTTGAGGCTCGCCGCATGCCACGGTTCGCCGTCCAAGATCATTTGTAGTTCATCGATTATCTGCTGCTTTTCCATTTTTGGTCTCCCTTGAAAGTAATTCTAGTGTAACTGTCTAACGTCGTGAGAGTGGTTACAAAGTATCACCGATGATGTAACCTGTCAATAGCTGATTGGCGGTTACTTGGAAGTGCGGTATAATCTCATTCGAATGGAACTGCGGCCAAACAAGTTCAAACTCATTGCGGGCGACCTGAGTCTCGATCTCGTGAACACGGCGTCGGGCTGGCAGCGAACGGAAAGAGGCTACGTGCCGGCGGCCGACAGCTTCGCTGATGTCGGCGATCTGGTCTCATGGGCCTTGAAGGCCAATGCGATCGATGAGAAGGCTGCCCGCCGTATTGTGAAAGATGCGGAAAAGCAAGCGGCCGGCGGATCGAGTCTGCGGCGGGCACGCAAACTCCGTGCGGTGATCTTCGGATCTTCGATTGCGATGGCCGCAGGCGAAGCGCCTCGATCGAGCGATATCGAGTGCCTCGAAAAAGAACGGGTACGTGCACTTGAACACCAAAAGCTTGAATACGCGGGCGGCCGATTCGAACTAAAACATCGCCGAGATGCGGGACCGCTCGACGCGATCCTTGACGCCGTTGTTCTCGCCGCGATCGATCTTTTTACTTCCGACCGAGCGAAACGGATCCGGATCTGCGGCGGCGAATCCTGCGGTTGGCTATTTGTCGATGACAGCCGCGGCCGCAACCGGCATTGGTGTGATATGCGCGACTGCGGAAATCTCGCAAAGGTGCGGCGATTTCGAAAGAAGGCCGCCAACGACGGGCGGGATCCGCAGAATTAAGGAAATTTCTGCATCTTCGGCATATTTCTTCTGGATTTCGGCCGCCTTTGAACCTATCTCTCTTCCTGTAAGCTCGGAATTATTCGAAAATTAAATTACACGATCGAACTCCGCATTCGATATAATCGCAGTACGTCGAAAAGCGATAGTTAGCGTATTTTTCCCTCTTTATGTTCGAACGCTACACAGAAAGGTCACGCCGCGTCATTTTTTTCGCGCGTTACGAAGCCCTTCAATACGGCTCGCAGTCGATCGCTCCCGAACACATTCTGCTCGGGCTCTTGCGCGAGGACAAGACGCTGTCGGCGAAGTTCTTCCCGTATCGGCATTCATTGACGGTCGATTCTGTCCGCAAAGAGATCGAGGAGCGGATCGTCGTTCGCGACCGCATTCCGCAATCGAGCGAACTGCATCTTTCGGCCGTTACAAAGCGCATACTTTTTTATGCGAATGAAGAGAGCCGTCAGCTCAAGAATCGACATATCGGGCCCGAGCATATCTTGCTCGGACTGATACGCGAAGAGCGTTCCGTCGCGGCGGAGATACTTTTCGGCTATGGCGTAAGGCTTGACGATATTCGCGAGAAGCTCGGCCAGCAGCAGCGTGCGATGCCGAATCTTTTCGCGCCGGCAAAAGAGGCGTCAAAAACACCGAGTCTTACTGAGTTCACGCGCGACCTAACGCAGGATGCCGCGGACGGACGGCTCGATCCGCTGATCGGAAGACAACAAGAGACAGAGCGTCTGATCGAGCTGATCTGCCGCCGTACGAAGAACAATCCTGTGCTGATCGGCGAAGCCGGTGTCGGCAAAACGGCGATCGTCGAGGGCCTCGCACAGCGGATCGTCGATAAGAATGTACCGTCATTCCTTGAGAACAAACGCATACTCGCACTCGACCTTTCGCTCGTCGTCGCCGGAACAAAATATCGCGGGCAGTTCGAAGAGCGTCTGAAGAAGATCATCGGCGAGCTGAAGGAGAATCGCGACAATATCGTCTTTATCGATGAGATCCACACGCTTGTCGGAGCAGGTTCTGCAGAAGGCACGCTCGATGCCGCGAACATTCTGAAGCCCGCACTTTCACGCGGCGAGATCCAGTGCATCGGCGCGACGACGCCTTCGGAATATCGGAGGACGATCGAGAAGGATCGCGCGCTCGAACGGCGTTTTCAGGCCGTTAGGGTCGAACCGGCGAACGAGGACGACGCACTGCAGATCGTAAAAGGCATCATCGAACGCTACGAGGCATATCATCAGATCCGCTATACGCAGGACGCACTGACCGCGGCCGTCGAACAATCTAATCGGTACATTTCCGACAGGTTCCTGCCGGATAAAGCGATCGATGTCCTGGACGAGGCCGGCGCACGTGCAAAGCTGCGTTACAGGAGCGAGAATCCGGGCGAACCTTCGTGGAAAGAGACGGTCGAGAATTGGAAGCGGGCATCCGCGAACGAGGATCAGCTGATCTCGTTCGAGCTGCAGACGCTCGAAGATTCGTTCTTCGCGGTCGAAGTAACTCGCGACGATATCGACGAAGTTATTGCACGCTGGACGGGCATTCCCGTCGCTTCGATCAAGGAAGAAGAAGCGCAGAAGCTGCTCAAGATCGAGAAGGTTTTGGGCGAGCAGATCATCTCGCAGCGTCCCGCACTCTCGGCACTTGCGAGAGCGATAAGACGTTCGCGTGCCGGCATCAAATCGCCGAAGCGGCCGGTCGGTTCATTCCTTTTCCTCGGGCCGACGGGCGTCGGCAAGACCGAGGTCGCAAGACGCCTCGCGGAATTCCTCTTCGGATCGGAAAGGTCGCTCATCCGCTTTGATATGAGCGAATTCATGGAACGGCACTCTGTTTCGAAATTCATCGGATCGCCTCCCGGATATGTCGGGCATGAAGAAGGCGGCCAGTTGACGGAAAGGCTTCGGCGTTCGCCGTATTCGATCGTGCTCTTTGACGAGGTCGAGAAGGCTCATCCAGACATCTTCAATCTTCTGCTCCAGGTCTTTGAGGACGGAGTTCTGACGGATTCGACAGGGCAGACGATCGACTGCAAACATTCGATATTCATAATGACGTCGAATATCGGTGCGAGGATCATCCAAAAGACCGCGTCGCTCGGTTTTCAGGCTTCGGGCGAGGCCACACGCGTCAAACGCGAGGACGAGGTGATGACGGCCGTCAGACAGACATTTGCCCCGGAATTTATCAATCGCCTCGACGAAATTCTGATCTTTGACGAACTCTCGCTCGACGACCTGATGGCGATCGCCGATCTGCAGATCGCAAATCTCAACGCGATCATCGCCGACCGGCACCTGAAGGTCTCGCTTACGCTTGAGGCCAAGAAATGGCTCATTGACCACACCTGCAGCGACCGAAAATACGGAGCAAGGCCGTTGAAACGTGCGATCCAGAAGCATATCGAGGACGAGCTTTCCGAGGCTTTGATCCAGGGAAGGATCGGTGACGCCGCCGACATCACGATCACGGTCGAGGACGATTCGCTTCGGATCGAGCTGCCCGAATTGCGCGAACTTTCCGCAAAAGGCGTAGAATAGTCTGCAAGATGTACCGACGTCCGAAATTTATCGAAGAACTGCATAGGATCCGTCAGGAGATGGCCGCCGAGGCCGATCACGACGTGATCCTTTTTGCCGAAAAGGCACGCAGCGGTGAGTTTGCCGAGAATCTGCGGCTCGCCGATTTCGGTGATGAGGCGGCGGCATTCGACGAGACGAATGATGCCGTGCTGCCGAAGCGTTAGCTGTCTTTTGTTTTCGTACTTTCATTCGCGCCGATCTTCGGCGTAAAATCAAACCAAACAGTTTGTAAGAATGGTCAGATATTTAATATCGCTCTCTATTGTTGTGCTTACGATCGTAGGAGCGGCGGCCGTTTTTTTTCCTGATTACTGGATACATCGCTATGACGATCTGATCGCACGGCAGGCTCGTATCTATCGTCTCGACGAGAAACTTGTGTGGAGCCTGATCTACGAAGAGACGTATTTTCGTGCGTGGAAGCACGGAGCCGCCGACGAGGTCGGATTGATGCAGGTGCGGCCTGCGATCGTACGCGAATGGGCAAAGGCGACCGGCTTGAAAGAATACGAAAAAGCGGCCGAGAACCCCGAGCAGGTGCTTGCCGACCCTGAGCAGAATATTCAGATCGGCTGCTGGTATCTTGAAAAACTTCGGGAGATGTATCGCGGCGTGCCGGCCGAAACGGCATTGACGCTTGCCGCGTACAATGCGGGACCGAGCCGCGTCGAAGGCTGGACGGTCGGCGTGAAGATCTCAGATATCTCCGAGGACGAATTCATCTCGCGGATCACGATCCCATCAACAAAAA
>DAORTR010000098.1:0-9550 GCA_035432765.1 Pyrinomonadaceae bacterium | reverse complement strand
TCCCCAAGCGTACTGTCGCCATCACGTTCGATGACGGCTGGAAGGACAATCTCACGAATGCCTTGCCGATACTTCGGCGTTTCGGCGCAAAGGCGACGATATTCCTGGTAACGTCGTGCCTCGGCAAAACGACCGATCTCGTAACCGCAGAGGGCGAAGGCCCGCGTGAACACCTTTCGGTCGATGACGTAAAGGCGTTGTCGGCGGAAGGCATCGAGTTCGGTTCGCACACGCACACGCATCGGCATTTGCACAAATTGGAACCCGACGATATTCGCGCCGAGCTTGAAACCTCGAAAAACATCATCGAGGATCTTACTCAAAAACCGTGCGAAAGCTTTGCCTATCCGGCGGGCTTTTTTAACGAAACCGCGAAGGCGGTTGTCGCCTCTTCCGGATTTAAGATCGCGTTCACGACCGTCTATTCTTCCGCGTCAGACCTCGATCTGTTCGCACTGAACCGCACAGAGATACTTCGGCACGACCGCTTTCTCTTCCGCTTCAAACGGAAGATCGCAAGCCTTGTCTAAACGCTAGTGAGCCGTTCGAGTATCGCCTCAAGCGCCGCCTCTGAGACGTTGTAATTCGCGCCGCAAAAGCCGCACGACATCGACGCACCTTTATCCTCAACAAGCATCGAGCGAACATCCGCCACGCCGAGGGCTTCGATCATCGAGAGAGCTTTCTCGTAACCGCAGGTGCACTCGAATCTGATCTCGCGTTCGCCGAGTTTTTTGAACTCGATCTCGCCGAGCACAAGTTCTGCCAACTCTTCCGGGCCCGCGCCGTCGCCGATCACGGACGTAAGATGCGGCGCGTGCGCGATCGTATCTTCGATCATCGTGATGATATGTTCATTCGCTCCCGGCAGCATTTGAACAAGCACGCCGCCCGCCGCCGCTACGAAAGGTTCGGTGTTCTTCAACAGAACGCCCAACAGAACTGCCGACGGTATCTGCTCGGATTTTGCAAGATAGAACGCGAGATCGTCGCCGATCTCACCCGTTTGTATCGGCACCGAACCGACATACGGCGCGTTATGAAGCCCGACATCGAACCCCGATTCGCGGATCACGAAGAACGTTCCGGAACCGACCGCTCCACCGACGTCGAACTTTCCGCTTCCGTTCGCGGGAAGCTCCGCGAGACCGTTTTTGACATACCCGCGCAAGGCTCCCGTCGGCCTCGCCTCGGCGACGATCCCGCCGATCGGGCCGTCGGATTCGAGCTTGATCGTCAGCCGATCGAAGTCCTTTTGCGTGGCGCCAAGCAGCGCTACTCCGATCAAAGTCCGGCCCAAAGCGGCCGTCGCGGTCGGTGAAAGTGCGTGGCGTGAAACGACCTCTTCAACAGTTTTTGTCCCCACCGCCGCGACCACTCTGACGGTGTCGTTCGCGGCCGTTCCGTGTATCAATTTATCCATCTCTTTTAGTTTCAATCGTTTACAGAGCGGGTGTCAACCCGAACGACGCTTGTCGCATCTTATTGTGTGCAACATATTACCCTGCCACAAGATATTGTAGGATTTTCTCCTTGACACCTTTCGAAAAAGGTACATAATATCTCCTACGCTTTCGAATAAAAGCGTCCCGAAAAAATTCGCGACTCGATAACAAATTGAACAACAGATAGCGGCTTCGGTTTGATTGGCTTGGGTGATAAAATTACCTTATCCAGCAGGATCATCAGCCCCTGTCAGCCCTGAAAGAGGCCTCTGACCAGAGAAAAATTATGAGCATATTCCTTGAACAATCGACAGGCACCGTCGGCGATAACGAGCAGACAGGCGGCACGGCAAGCGCGGCACGTCCGGCAAGACGGTTCGAACCGCTTGGGCTAAACGCCCAAAAGGTCGTTGCTAAGCGCTATTCGCTTAGGAACGAACACGGAGACCCGATCG
Source organism: Pyrinomonadaceae bacterium (assembly GCA_035432765.1). Taxonomy (GTDB): domain Bacteria; phylum Acidobacteriota; class Blastocatellia; order Pyrinomonadales; family Pyrinomonadaceae; genus OLB17. Next base: position 7,650 of record DAORTR010000098.1, on the reverse strand, counting down.
AGACCTGGGAAGATATCGTCAGACGTGTTGTCGGACACGTTTCAAAGGCAGAGAAGAATCCGGGCGAACAGCATTGGTTCTACAACGAGATGTCGGCCGTGATGCTCGCACGGGAATTCGTTCCGAACACGCCGTGTCTAGTAAATGCCGGTAAGCCAAAGGGTCAGTTGGCTGCCTGCTTCGTTCTGAACGTGCCCGATTCGATCGACGGGATAATGGAGCACGCACGCGACGTCGCGATCATTCACCAGACCGGTGGCGGTACTGGAATGACGTATGAATTTTTACGGCCTGCGGGCGCGATGGTCAATTCGACGCGCGGCGTGGCGTCCGGCCCTGTCAGCTTTATGAACATCGTCAATCAAACGACGGAGGTCGTAAAGCAGGGCGGAGTCCGCCGCGGCGCGAATATGGGAATACTCGCCGTCGCTCATCCGGACGTTCTGCGTTTCATCCACGCGAAGAACGACCAGACGAGTTTGACGAATTTCAATATTTCCGTGACCGTGACCGATCTTTTTATGGACGCGGTCGATAGCGGCACGTGGTTCCAGACCGAGTTCGACGGCGAACCGTGGACGCAAGCCGTGCACGACCCCGTAACCGGCGGTGATTACGCCGTCTATCGCCGTCCGGACGGCACGCCCGTAAGCTTCGCAGACAAACTCGCATTCGAGACCGCAGATCTTTCCGATTGCGTGATCGAAGAACCGCCGATGCCCGGAATGGTCTTTGCGCCCGACATTTGGAACCGCATCATCGGCGCGGCGCACAAGTATGCAGAGCCGGGGATCATCTTCATCGACGAAGTAAATCGCCACAATCATCTGAAGGCTTCGATGGGGCCGATCTATGCCTGCAATCCGTGCGGCGAACAGCAGCTCCATTTCAACAATTCGTGCAACTTGGGTTCGATAGACGTCGCAAAATTCTACAAACCGCTTGATGACGGCGGCGGTTACGTCGATTGGGAATCGCTCGCTCGCGTAACGCATATCTGCACGCGCTTTCTCGACAACGTCGTCGATGCAGGCCACTTCCCTCTGCCGGAGATCGATGACGTCGTAAAGCGTACCCGTCCGGTCGGCCTCGGGATCATGGGCTTTGCAGATCTTTGCCTGCGTCTCGGCGTAACTTACGGCTCCGACGATTCGATGAAGTTGATCGAGCAGGTTATGGGATTTGTCCGTCGCGAATCTTGGCTCGCAAGCCTCGAACTCGGACGCACAAAAGGCACCTTCCCGGAATTCGAAGCGAACCGCGAAGCGTATGAGAAATTCCTCTACGAAGATGTCGGCATCTCGCGCGATATTCCGCTGACTCCTCGTAATTACGAAGTTACGACGATCGCTCCGACCGGCACGATCTCGCTTGTCGCGGAAACGTCGTCCGGCATCGAACCGAACTTCTCTTGGGCATACGTTCGCCGCGACACGCTCGGCACCCGCACTTACGTCCACTCGCCGGCCGCCGAAGCCCTCGGCCTTCGCGTTGACCAGACCGATCAGGCGTCGATCGAAGCCGCTGCCGAGTATGTCGTCGAGCATGAATCCGAGCTTCCGCCGCACTTCATCTCGGCGTTGAACATCGGCTCCGAACAGCATGTTCGCGTGCTCGGCGCCGCACAGAAGCACGTTGATAACGCTATTTCCAAGACCTGCAACGGAGCAAAGGACGACACCGTCCGTTCCGTCGATGAACTGTATCACTTGGCACGAAAACTCGGCTGCAAAGCGGTCAGTTACTATCGCGACGGCAGCCGCGAAGGCCAGGTCTTGAATGCAATGGCGTCGCAGCCTGAAACTGCCGCGACGATCGACGCCGAAGCCGCCACCGAGTTCGCGGCGGCAAGAGAGTTCGCTTCGTCCGCCCAGGAAGGAGCCCGCATCGACCGCCCGCGCGAACTCCAAGGCTCGACCTGGCGCATTCCTTTCGAAGGCCAGAATCTCTACGTTACTGTCAATCACGACGGCGCTCAGATCCTCGAGGTCTTTGTCGCCGGCCCGATCTCTGCGGGCGTCGGCTTGCTTGCGTCCAAGATGCTTCGCGGCGGCTTCGACGTGAACGAGGTCGCAAGCAGCCTTAACAAAGTGATCGCAACACACGCCGTCTGGTTCAACGAACGGCTCCTCACTTCACCCGAACAGGCCGTCGCCGAGTGCCTCCTGCTGATCGACCGCCGGCTTCGCAAGCTTCCTGAATCGGAACGCGCGATCGGCAAGACGAACGGCATTGAGAACTCATCCTCGATGTCCACGATGATCTCGAAATGCCCCGAATGCAGCGGTCAACTCGAGCACGTCTCCGGTTGCGACGCCTGCCGTGATTGCGGCTACTCAAAGTGTAAATAACCGCCGAGATAAAGTGTAAATAGCCGCCGAGATCTACCGCTCCTCGAAAACGCTCCGTACGTACAACTCGTGCGGAGCGTTTCTTTCTTCTCCCGCGCTTCCAACTCCAAGCCCCCCCAAACTCTACGAACTCTACGAACTCTACGAACTCTACAAACTCTACGAACTCTACTTGTCCGAGCCTAACGCAAACCATATAATCTGGTTGTCGAATTAAAAAACTCTCGCAATTTTCAAGGAGGACCTATGCGTTTTTCGGTAGTTTCATTTTGTCTTGTTCTATTTCTATTCTTGGGTTCGGCGTCATTTGCCAACGCCGGTTTTGTTTATTCGGTCGTCGATGATTCGGCCGGCAATATGCTCTACGGTTTTTCTGCCGATGATACAACGGGCGAGTTGACGATGCTAAGCGGCTTTCCGATCGCGACCGGTTTCAACGGCGGCGGAAATACCAATCTCGAACACATAGCGTTCGATCCGGTCAATAAGTTCCTCTTCGTTGCGAACCGCGGCTCATCGAATATCTCTGTCTTTTCGGTGGATCAAGCGACCGGAGCGCTTACGCCCGCATCGTTTTCGCCGATCGCGTCCGTAGCGAATCAACGCACACTGAAGGTTCACCCTTCGGGTTCGCCCCTGATCGTCGGAGCCGATTCGTTCGCGAGCTTCGTCATCACGCCGACATCGGCAACGCACGCTCCCGGCAGTCCTTACGCACTGCCGACCGGCGTTAGCCCGGCCGCATCTGCACTCTCCCCTGACGGAACCTATTATTACGCCGGCGGCAATAGCGGCAACTTTTTCGCCGGGTACTCGATCAATTCATCGACGGGCGAAATGACCCCGATCGCCGGCAACCCGTTCGATTCCGGAGCGAGCAATCCGGTCCCGGTCGATGTTGATTCGACGGGAAGATTATGGGTCTATGGCTCGCGCCAATCAGCCGCCCGCGTTTATACGCTCGCGTCCGGCGTCCCGACAGCCGTCACCGGCAGCCCCTTCACGTATGGCGAAACCGGCTTTGCGTCGGTCGGCAAACTGCATCCGAACGGGAACTTCCTGATCCTGCCGAACCGCACACGCAGCTACGTCGTCTCGGCCGCCATCAGCGGCAGCGGAGCGTCCACCACATTGACGACGGTCGCCGGTTCGCCATTCGGAACCTCCGGAACGACATCGCTCGCCGGCGCTTACAATTCCGCGGGCACATATCTGTATGTTGTTAACGGCGGCTCGCGAAACATCACGAAATTCGCGGTCGATCCTTCTACAGGCGTTCTTTCATCGGCGACCTTGCTTCCTGCGAACACGATGGGTACCGCCGGTTCGAACTCCGGCATCGTTTTCGTCCCCTCGCTTACTGCGTCGGCCCCGATCTCGATCGGCGGCCGTGTCTTGAAGGCGAATGGAGCGGCCGTCGCGTACGCCCGCGTTACGATCGAAGGCCCGAACGGCTTCACACTCTCGACCCTTTCAACTCCGTTCGGCTACTATTCATTCGACAGCGTGCTCTCAAATCAGGCATACACGATCAGCGTACGGTCAAAGCTCGCTTTCTTTACGCCCGTCGCGTTAACGCCGACCGCGAACGTAGCCGACTTCGACATCACCGAGTCAACCCCGCCGACATTCAACGACTCGCGTAGATGAACACTCTAGTGCATCACCCAAAAAAAAGGCGGCCCCTTGGCCGTCTTTTTTCGTATTAAGTTTGCGTCCACTCCCGTCGATCTGCGGGCACCCGCGTTCATCTGCGTCAATTTGCGGCACGAATGTTTCCCTGACTTGAGTTCATTCGCGTAATTCGCGGGCAGGTTTGTCCGGAACGTAAAAGCCGTCGAGGCGCAAACACGATCGGGTAGTAAGCCTGAAAAGGGCGGTCGTTACGAGCTGCCTTTGCGACCTTTGCGTCCGCCCCTCTGCGAGCTTCGCGGTTCTTCCGGAACCTAGAAGAATTTGCCAGCGAATGATGCGAATAGACGCCAATGCAAACTCCCCAAACTCTCCAAACTCCCCAAACTCTCCAAACTCTACGAACTCGTTACTTTTTTAGGACGAGATCTTTCAGCGCCTCAAGCTGCTTTTTAAGTTCGTCGATCTGCTTTTGCTGCTCTTCGTTCTCGGCCTTCGCGGCCTCTATCTCTTTTTGCTGAGCCTCGATCTTCTTCTGCTGCTCACTGTTCACCGCTTGCTGTTTATTGATCACAGCCTGCTCTTCGTTGACAGCGTTGATGAGGGCAACGGTCATTTGGGGATACTTCACGCCTTCGACCTCGCCGCTCGCATTGTAAGTCGCGAGCAGCGGCTCGACCTTAGCGACCTCCTCGGCGATCAAGCCTAGGTCGTGCTCGCGGCGGCCTTTCCAATCGAAGGTTACGGGCTGCAGCCGCCTTATGAGATCGAGCCCCGACGTATATGGCAGAATATTCTCCTTGTACCGCCTGCTCGACGAGCAATTCGCAAGCTCATTGCCGACCTGACATACCGCAACGGAGCCACCCGACACGAACGTGCCGATCCTTACAGTATCTGATCCAAAGCGGCCTAGCTGAACCTGGTTATTCTGAAGGACTTTGGCACCCGCACCGATCGCCGTCGCGTTTTGGAGACCGTCCGAACCCACATCGGCACCGGTACCGAAAAGCGAGATGCCACTGCCGGTGAAGTTGAAGGAGCCTGTGCTGCCGCCGAAAAAGGTGTTGCCGCCGCCGGTCGTGGTATTTTGGCCCGCATCTCGCCCAAAAAAGGCGTTGAGGCTCCCACTCGTATTATTATAACCCGCACTATGCCCGAAAAAGGCGTTGGAGTTGCCGACAGTGTTTGCGTTGCCGGCATTTGCGCCGAAGAAAGCGTTGTCGTCGCCGGTCGAGTTTGTTACTCCTGCACTGCGGCCAAAAAATGAATTTGAACTGCCGTCCGTGTTTAGACCGCCTGCGCTTGAACCAAAAAAGGTATTGCCGGCGCCGATCGTGTTAAGTCCGCCTGCATTCGAGCCGAAAAAGGCGTTGCTTCCGCCCGTCGTGTTCTGGAGACCGGCATTCCTACCAAAAAAGGCGTTGTCAAAGCCTTCCGTGTTTGCTTTGCCCGCACCGCTGCCAAAAAAAGAGTTGGCGGAACCGGTCGTGGTTGCCGCTCCGGCGCTCTCGCCAAAGAATGAATTTTGGGATCCCGTTGTGTTGGTCTTTCCTGCATCTTTTCCAAAAAAGGAATTCGAGCTCGCCGTCGTGTTCGACAAACCTGCGTCGCGGCCAAAAAATGCGTTGTCCGATCCGGTCGTGTTCGCAAGCCCTGCGCTGATGCCAAAAAAGGAGTTGAAATTACCGCTAGAGTTCAGCCGCCCTGCGTCAACGCCGACGAACGTGTTCCCAACGCCGTTAGAGTTCGTAAAGCCGGCACTCGAACCAAAAAACACATTGTTGGCGCCGGTCGTGTTTGCTTGACCTGCAAAATAGCCAAAAAACGAGTTGCCGCCGCCCGTCGTGTTCGCTGCTCCGGCACTGCGGCCAAAAAATGAGTTGTTCGAGCCGTCCGTGTTCGCGAAGCCTGCAAAGGTGCCAAAAAAGGAATTCTGCCCGCCGATCGTATTCAATTGCCCCGCGCCGCGGCCAAAGAATGAATTCGCCTGTCCGTCCGTATTCGCTTGTCCTGCGCCGTCGCCAAAGAACGCGTTGCTGCCGCCGGTCGTGTTGGCGGCTCCGGCATTTACGCCGGCGAACAAATTGGATGAGCCTGCATTGGAAAGGATCCGATTCCCGTTGATCTTGTACTGCGTGCCCGCATTAAAACTGGCGGCGGCACCCGTGCCGTCGATATTAAAATTTGACGTGGCCTGCTGCCCTACGCCGTTCTGGATATAGTTTCCGCTGCCGGTCGGAAGGCCGCCGATCTGTCCGGATGAGACACAAGCCATGCAGTTGCTCGACAAAGAGTCGGCCTCGCTCGCCGTGGTCGCCGTAGTTGCGGTGGTTGCCATTGCGGCCGTGTCGGAACTCAGCGATTTAATCGCGTAAGGCGCGCTCGTTACCGACTGCCTAGGCGTAAGTATCGTGTAAGCTCCGACGCTTGCTCCCGGCCGCACCTCGATCTGCAGATAGCGTGTTGAAGATCCGAGCGTCCACGCGTACGTGGGGAAATTGAGATCGACCGTAAATATCCCGTTCAAAACATTCGCGTCGTTCACGACAACGTCCGTGCCGATCTGCGTCCCGCCTGTAGGCTGGTCGAACAATACAAATCTAAGATCATAAGGCCCTGTCGGCGCGACGGACGCATCAATGAGTTTTCCCTGATACGTGAAACTGCTAGTCTGTGCAAGCACATCCTGCGACGCGAAGATCAGCAAAGCTATCGCAGCAATAAATATCCTTTTCATGGCGGTAAGCCGCATACAATTCTCCTCCGATGGGATTGGTTTTAACGCCGCAATCGCAGCGCCTAGGTTGTAAAAATGATTCGCCATAGGATACAAGAATTTCTCGATCTGTCAAATAGGAGAATTCTCCCATTACCACGCGTTCGGCGCGTCTTGAACGCCATTCATTACACATTGTATCATAGATGCAACAGTCATTGCAAGATGTTTTTCGATCGTTTCAAGGAAAAGAGAGGAGTGGCGCCGTAGGAGCCAAATATTTTTAGAAGTGAGCGAAGAAACAGATGCGGAACAAGGCCGCCGCGCCTTACGGGACAAAGGCGGTGATCTCGCGGAAGCGTCTTTGCGAACTTTGCGTCTTCAACTTTGCGGCCTTTGCGGTTAAATCAAAAGCGAAACCCGCAAAGGGCGCAGAGGGAAGACCGGAGCTTCTGTCGCCCGCGAGGCGGGCTTGCGATCGCGTCTGTCGGTTTCTACACGCTGACGCGTGTAGCTTAAATCTGCCGTCCGCAAGCGGACTGAGGCCCGGAAGAGAACCGCGAATGACGCAAATGAACGCGAATGTAGAAATGACAAGAGCGTGCAAGCGGACTGAGGCCCGCGAATTAAACGCTGATGGACGCAGATAATGATCGTCCGCAGTTCACCGCTCACCGCTCACCGCTCACTGCGCACCGCTCACTGCTCTCAATTCACTACTGCACATACGCGCTCGGGGCGGGGACGTCGCCTGCGAGGCCGAATGGGACGACGCTGAATCCTGCGCTCGATCCGAGTATGTAGAACAGGCCTTGTGCGTTGGGGCGGTAGACGGCGAAGTCGGCCTTGCCGTCACCGTCGTAGTCGCCCGCCGCGGGGATGTCCGTCGAGATGCCGAACGGAGCGCCGTAAGCCGTGTCATTCTCGCTTCTTAGGACATACCAGAAG
>DAORTR010000097.1:0-9562 GCA_035432765.1 Pyrinomonadaceae bacterium | reverse complement strand
ACAGCGATTCGAACATATAGACACACTTCGGCTACAAGAGTCGAAACTATAAATACTAGTGTTTTCACCCCGGAGAGTCAAGAAAACGACCGCGGAAAAGGAAGCGTGCGGACCCTTAGGCTACTTTACCGCCTTAAAGTAATCTAACGAGCCGTCTTAGGCTACTTTATCGCCGTAAAGTAATCTAACGAGCCGTCTAGGGATACTTTTTAGATCGCTCTGGAGTGTCCTTTCAGTTCCCGACTGCTATTTGCGGCCAAAATGCGGCCTCGGTCGGGGTGTCGCGGGCGGTTGATACGCATTGTATGTTGATCGGCGCATACAATGCGTATAGTTTTGATCCCGATGCCCGACAACGCCCTTCTCACGGCCTTCGGTAAGCGTATCCGAAACTTACGCACCGAACGCAGCCTCTCACAAGAAAAACTCGCCGAACTCACCGGCTTCCACCGCACCTACATCGGTATGGTCGAACGCGGCGAACGCAATCTCTCGCTCTCGAATATCGCTGTCTTTGCGGAAATCTTCGAGCTGAGCCTTTCGGACCTATTTGATCTCAACGACAACCGAGGTGAACGCTGATGCCTGACCAGTCGTTCACTATCACCCGCAAAAACGTCGCGACCGAAAAAGAAGGCATTCAGTATATGGAATCGCTTGGCGAAGGATTCTTTTTCATTAATAAAGACGAGCGAAAGCGAATCCTCGAATTGCTCGGCCAACCGAAAAACTTTTCGCGTTCGTTTGATATGGTTCAAATCCCGCGTCTCGCCGGGGCCGAGCTGTCGCTCGATACGATCGAGACGCACATCGGCGAGCTAACGCTAATTGAACTCAAATGCACCCGGGCATTTCTTCCACATAACCCAAAGGGATTCTTCTTCGGCGCGACACAGAACGAATTCGATTTCGGCGAACGCCTTGGCGACAAATTCCGCTTCTGCTTCGTCTCCCTAAATTCCGAATCTCTTTCACACGCACTGCTCTCCGTCCCGGAACTCGAAAAAATCATCCGCACAAGACGGATTCAGTATCAGATAAATTTGTAGTGTTCCGACTACATAATCGCGTAGCGCTAAGTTGAATGTAGCCGTGGGTGCAACCCACGGAAGGCTCGTAAGGACATCGCGCGTCGCGTGAGCGACGGTTGAAACGCCATGGCAAACACATACTCTCAAATCTATTATCATATCGTGTTCAGCACAAAGAACCGCGTGCCTTGGATAAAGCCCGCGATCGAAAAACGCGTCTGGGCATATATTGGCGGCATCGCACGCAGCCATAAGATATCGCCCATCCAAATCGGTGGTATGGAAGAACACATACACGCATTAACCGGCTCGCCTACGACACTTTCGCCGAGCCAGATCGCTAAGGTATTGAAAGCCGATTCTTCCAAATGGATACACAACGAGTTTGATGGAATGGCACAATTCGCCTGGCAGGACGGTTACGGCGTGTTCTCGGTTTCGCGTTCAGAGATAGAGAATGTCGTTCGATATATTCGGAATCAACGACAGCATCACGCGAAACAGAAGTTTGAGGATGAATATGCGTCGTTATTGAAATTGCATGGAATTGATTTTGACGAACGGTTCCTGTTGGGTTGAACCGTCGCTGATGCGACAGGGTTGTTTTTTGATCGTTGTCCGTGGGTTGCACCCACGGCTACATTCGATGAGCCGCTACGCGGCATTAAACGACGGGGATCGCGGCCCATCCGTCGCTGATGCGACCGCTTGTTTTTTGATCGTTGTCCGTGGGTTGCACCCACGGCTACATTCAATGAGCCGCTACGCGGCATCAGAGCTGGATGCGGTTGATGGCGCTGATGACGTTCGATACGGGGATGGAGAGGATGCAGCGTGGTTCGCCGAATTCGCGGCAGCGGTCGCCGGGGCACGGTTGGCAGGCGAATTCCTCGAAGATGATCTCGCTCGGGGCGGTCGTCCAAGGCCGCCAATGGACGCGGTTCGACGAGCCAAAGATGACGACGGTTGGCGTCCCGACGGCGGCTGCAATGTGTGCAATGCCGGAATCGTTCCCGACGAAGATATCCGCACGGCGTGCAAGGGCGGTAACCTCCGGCAAAGTTAGATCGTTGAACGCGATGGTCTCGCAGTTTGCGCTCCGTCGCACGGCTTCGAGTACGTCGGCCTCGCCCGCGGCCGCGACCAATGCAACCGCAAACCCGCGTGATACGAGGTGTTCGCAGGCTGCGGCGAATTTCTCCGCCGGCCATTGCTTTGTCTCGTATGCCGCTGCGGGATGGATCAGGGCGAGCGGCCCGATGTCGCCAAGTCTTCGGGCGATCGCGTCCTCGGCTGTTGCGTTATTCGGCAAACTCGTCGGCTCGCCGCGATCGACCTCAAGCCCCGCAAGCCCGAGGATCGCAAGCTGTTGTTCGACGGAATGAAGCCGGTCCGTGCCCCAAAAGTCGGCGGACGAACCGTAGAGATGCGTGTATGTTCGCGGGAAACGATAATGCGAAAAACCTAGGCGATATGGGGCAAGCGTCGCGGCAGCAATCGTCGAACTCGTCGAGCCGCCGTGCAGGTTGATGACCGCGTCGTAATGCCGCTTTCTGAGCCTTGCGGCGGCCTTCAAGCGTGCGGTGGACTGCGCCCCGACGCTCTGTATCCCGACGCCTTCAAAACCTTCGAGAAGCGGTGCGACCCACTCCTCAAGCGCTATATCGATCTCAGCCCACGGCAGTTCGCGCCGCAACGTCGTAAGCACGGGCGTTGCAAGCACCGTGTCGCCGATAGACCGCAGCCGAATGACGAGTATGCGTTTGACGTCGCGCCAGGGAATTGTGTTCGAGGCTTGTTTCAATCGTCTCTCACTTCAAGTTGCGGCGCGTTCAAAAGCGTAGCTTGTCTGCGGATCTCGGGCAAAGCTATTTCCCGGGCGTAGCTTCTTCGACGAGCATCACGGGAATGTCATCGCGCACGGGATAAACGAGCGAGCATTCAGGGTTTACGCACTTCAAAGCGTCGTCGCCCTTGAGCTCGACCTTGGACTTGCACTTCGGACAACGGAGGATTTCGATTAGTTCGGGTGAAACCGCCATAGATACAAAATATTGCCTTTGTCGCCCCGCCGCAAGCGCGTAAAGACAAACCCCGGCGAAAAAGAGTCTCCCGCCGGGGTCTATCGATCATTAATACCAAAGTTGAATTACACGGAAGGAGCCGCGACCTGCGTACCGCATTCCGGGCAGAACTTCGCGCCCGGAGCAAGCTCCTGCTGGCAGCCAGCGCATTTCGCCTTTTCCTGAGTGGAACCGCAGTCCGAGCAGAATTTCGCGCCTTCGCGAAGCTGCGCTCCGCACTTGATGCACGGCACTTTCGCGACCTCGATCTTCGCGCCGCATTCGGCGCAGAATTTCGCGGCCGCTGCGTTCGGTTTGCTGCATTCGGGACACGCAACCGTTGCCGCAGCAGGCGCTCCGCCGCCTGCACCCGCGGCTTGATTCTGACCAAAAGCGTTCACCATCTGGTTCCCGACGGCAAATCCGGCGCCGAGGCCGGCACCGAGGCCGGCACCGCCGCCTTCGTTCTGTGCCGCGTCACGCATCGCGTCCGCCGCCTGGAACTGCGCGTAAGTTTGCACGTTGCCGAGAGCTCCCATCGAAGCGCGCTTGTCCATTGCGGCCTCGACCTCTTCGGGAAGCGAGATATTCTCGACGTAAAATTTCACCACTTCGAGGCCCCAGGATGAGAAATCCTCGTTGATGACGCCGCGGATCTTCTCGCCGAGTTCCTTGTATTGCGAAGCGAGGTCGAGCGCCGGAATCTTCAGTTCGCCAAGCGCGTCCGAGAATTCGGTAACGACCGAGCGCTTCAACTGTCCCTCGATATCCTCGGTTTGGAATTGAGCGTTCGTGCCCGCGATCTCGCGGATAAACGCCGCAGGATCCGTCACGCGAAGGCTGTATCCGCCGAACGCACGCAGACGCACGATGCCGAAATCCGCGTCGCGGAGCATTATCGGGTTCGACGTGCCCCATTTCATATCCGAGAACTGCTTCGTATTGACAAAGTAAACCTCGGATTTGAAGGGCGAGTTAAAGCCGAATTTCCAAGCGCCGAGCTTGCTCAGGATCGGCGTATTGCCGCCGTCGATCTCGTATTTCCCGGGCGTAAAAACGTCTGCGACCTGGCCTTCGTGCACAAAGACCGCCGCCTGCGATTCGCGAACGATAAGCTGCGCTCCGTTCTTGATCTCCTGCCCTGCGACCGGAAATCGATAAACCATCGTGTCCCCTGTGCTGTCGAGCCACTCGATGACCTCAATGAACTGGTTCAATGCCTCTTCTTTTACTTTGTCGAAAATACTCATTTATGGCGTCTCCTTACCGACAATATTAACGAAGAATATGCCACAAAGTTCGCCGAAAAGGAAGCAGTTGGCCATTTGAGGAACCGGAGCGAGGGGTGCTATTTGGTCGTCCGCGCCCGCTTTGCGACGAAGTATATTGCAGCGAGAACGAGTCCGCCGCTTGCCGTATCCAGCAAAACGTCGTACAAAGATCCGGTCCGCGAACCGCTAAAGGCCTGATCCAACTCATCGATAACGGCAACTGTCGCGGTTAAGAGAAATGCCGCGAGGAATGGTCGACCGCTCCAGCCGCGAAGTGCGTTCCAGGCTAGTGCCGCGAGGATCGAGTATTCGGTAACGTGGGCAAGTTTACGGATGACGCCGTGGATAGAACGGAGTGTCTCTGGCAAGGCGTCGGGAAGCAGCCATTTGAGCAGCGGGCCAATGAAACGCGAGGTTTCGTCCATCGCCCCAAGTCCCGTACCAAGCCCAAGCACCACTACCGTCCAAATGATGAGCGGCGCGTACAGGGTAAGCCATCCGCGCCGCGAAGAGGAACTGAACATTATTCTAAACTGCTGCTACCGCTGCAGGCCGTATGACGAGAACATCGCCATACCACCGCCAAAGACCATTAAGATCCATCCGGCAATGACCATTAGGAGAGGGACCATTCCCTGCTTTTGAACGAAATAAAAGACAATTCCGCCCAGCGGCTGACAGAAAAAATTCACCAAAGCCCAGATCACTTTCTCTCCGGTCGTCTTACCGGTCTGAATTGCAACGACCACGAGCCAGATCGCACCAATTACGATCAACAACCAACCCAGCATTGCGAGCATTTGTATTTCTCCCTAGTTTTGATTTGCCTTGTAAGGCTGAAAAGCAAGCACAGGATAGGTTAATTCCAAAGGAAATTCAACCATTCCCGCGCTTGGCTTTTTAGTAGAGAGCCGCTGATTATGCTGCTGCGGCGCCGGAGACGACTTCAATTATCTCCTTCGTGATCGCGGCCTGACGAATGCGGTTCATATTGAGCGTCAGGGTGTCGATCAGCTCACCGGCATTCTTCGACGCTGAATCCATCGCCGTCATACGCGAGCCTTGCTCGGACGCGACAGATTCCAACATCCCGCGATAGATCTGCGTTATCACGTATTTCGGCAGCAAGTGGCCGAAGATCTCTGGGGCCGGCTGTTCGTAGATATATTCGGCGGCGTCTGCGGACGGAGTAGCATCTTCTGTCTCTGCGCTGTCCGCGCGCGGTATCGGGAGAAGCTGCTGAATGACCGGCTTTTGCGAAAGCACGGTCTTGAACTCCGTAAATACAACAAAGACCTTGTCTATCGACGTATCTTCGGTGAACTGTTGGATAAGTTTTTCGGCGATCGCGACAGCATCGGGGTAATTCACCTGGCCGCTGCCGGTAAGGCCGACGTATTCGTCCGTTAGCTCGATCTCGCGACGCTTGAAGAAATCTCGACCCTTTCGCCCGACCGCGACCATCTCTGCCTGCTTCGCTGAGTTCTCTTTTAGAAACGCCTGCGTCGCCTTGATGACGTTCGCGTTGAACGCTCCCGCTAGGCCTTTGTCCGCAGAGATCAGGACGATGAGATATTTGTCGTCGCCGCGGGCGTCAAGCAGCGGATGCGAAAAATCATCCGCGACCTTTGCGCTCAATCCGCCAAGGACTTCCGTCATCTTGCCCGCAAAAGGCCGTGATGCGGTAACACGATCCTGCGCGCGCTTGAGTTTCGCGGCAGCGACCATCTTCATCGCCTTCGTGATCTGCTGTGTATTCTTGACCGACTTGATGCGTCGGCGCATGTCCAAAAGACTTGCCATATTCCCTAATTCTTCCGATACGGGACAACGATGTCATCCAGCAACGGGAAATGCTTTCGATTCGCTAGAGACTAGCGACGTCCGCTGAAACGTCTTTCACGTTCGCCCGCGAGACCGTTTCAACAAGATCGCCTAGTTCAGAACCATCCCGCACGCCTGCAAAGGCAACATCTTATGCCGCCGCCGAACGTGCCGATTCCCAGCGTTTTGCCTTGAAATCCTCGACGGATTCTGCAAGCGATGCTTCGGTCTCATCGTCAAGCTTTTTCTTATCGCGTATCGATGAAAGCACCGACGGATGCGATGTCTTCACGAACGAGACAAGTTCCTCTTCGAAGCGTTTCAAGTCTTCGACCGCGACGTCATCCGCGTGTCCCTTCGTAACCGTCCAAATGATGAACACCTGCTCCTCGACCGGCATCGGCTGATACTGTCCCTGTTTCAGGATCTCTGTCAGGCGGCGACCGCGTTCAAGCTGTGCCTGCGTCGCTTTGTCGAGATCGGAACCGAACTGTGCGAAGGCCGCAAGCTCGCGGAACTGTGCGAGATCGATACGGAGCGTACCCGCAACCGACTTCATCGCCTTGATCTGAGCCGAACCGCCGACGCGGGAAACCGAATTTCCGACGTTGATCGCAGGACGAACGCCCGAGTTGAACAGGTCAGATTCCAAGAAGATCTGTCCGTCCGTGATCGAGATCACGTTGGTCGGAATGTATGCCGAAATATCGCCGGCCTGCGTTTCGATGATCGGCAAGCTCGTCAAGCTTCCGCCGCCGCGGGCGTCTGACATCTTTGCGGCACGTTCGAGAAGGCGTGAGTGTAAATAGAACACGTCTCCCGGATACGCTTCGCGGCCCGGAGGACGGCGTAGAAGCAGCGAGATCTCGCGGTACGCTGCGGCTTGCTTCGAAAGATCGTCGTAGATCGTCAAAGCGTGGCGCCCGTTATCGCGGAAATATTCGCCCATCGCGCATCCCGAATACGGAGCGAGGAACTGCATTGCCGCCGGATCCGAAGCAGATGCGTTCACGATGATCGTATAATCCATCGCGCCGTGCTCTTCGAGCTTTTGGCGAACCTGCGCCACGGTCGAAGCCTTCTGGCCGATCGCAACATAGACGCAGATGACGTCCTTACCCTTTTGGTTGATGATCGTGTCGATCGCAACGGCTGTTTTACCAGTCTGACGGTCGCCGATAATAAGTTCACGCTGTCCGCGACCGATCGGCACCATTGCGTCGATCGCCTTTAGTCCGGTCTGGAGCGGTTCTTTCACGGGCTGACGATCAATGATTCCGGGAGCGATACGCTCGACCGGAAAATACGTGTCCGTAACGATCTCGCCTTTGCCGTCGATCGGATTGCCGAGAGCGTCAACGACGCGGCCGATCATTGCGTCCCCGACGGGAACGCTCATAATTCGGCGTGTTCGTTTTACTTCGTCGCCCTCTTTGATCTTCTGGAAATCGCCGAAAAGAACGCAGCCGACCTTATCTTCTTCAAGGTTGAGTGCGAGGCCGCGAACGCCGTGCGGAAACTCGAGCAATTCACCGGCCATGACCTTTTCAAGACCGTAGATCTCGGCGATACCGTCGCCGACCTTGATGACCGTACCGACTTCGGCAACTGTCATTGACGCGTCAAAATTCTCGATCTGTGCACGAATGATCTCGTTTATCTCGTTAGCTTTAATGCTTTCCATTGTTTTCTGATATTTCCGGCTGTTCCGGAGCCTAAAATCTCTCTTTTCTGAATAACTTGTCTTTGCGATCTTACGCTGCTGCCAGTTCCTCGCGAAGGTTCTCGAGCTTGGTTCGAACCGACGAGTCATAGACCGTCGAACCGATGCGCGTTATCACGCCGCCGATGATATCGGGATCGACGCCGTATTCGATCTCGACGTTTCGTCCGGTGAGCTTTTCGAGATTCGTTTGAAATGCTCCCTTTTCGGCTTCCGGCAGATCGCGTGCGGACACGACAGACGCGACCACGAGGCCGCTTCTCTCGGCCAATTCCTCTTCAAAACGCTCCCGGATCTGCTCCAAGTCGCCGATGCGGTCATTCTTGACCAGAACACGCAGAAAATTCGACGTGGTCTTTGACGGCGTCGCCCTCGCGATCAACGTTTCGAGCACTCTCTCTTTTGCCGTGTGCTGGATCGCCGGGCTTGCGAACGCTGACTGCAGGTCAGAACTCGTTTTGATCATCTCGTTCCAGGCGGCGAGTTCGTTCTTTACGGGTTCGGCGTCGCCGGTCTTTGTTACTACGTCGGCCAACGCGATGGCGTATCGCCGTGCGATCGTTTCGCTGCTCATTAGTTCATACCTCCGATCTCAGCGATGCCGTTCTTGATCAAGCGCGTGTCGATAGCGCCGTCGATCTGCGACCGGAGACGCTCTTCGGCGATCCGAACGCTCTCCTCGGCGGAAAATCTCCGCAGCGAGCTTCGCGATTGATTCGCGAGACGCGTCAACTCAGCCTGAGCCTGAGCCTTAAGCCGCGCCGTGTCGGCGGCGGTCAGCTCCGAAAGTTCCTTTTCATCTGCTGCCGCTTCGTCCGTCGCGCGTGCGATGATCGTTGCTTTTTCAGTATCTTTTTGGGCGATCTTGCCTTCGATGTCGGTGAGGCGGTCGAGAGCGGCTTTCTTTTCGTTCGCTGCGCGGATAAGGTCGGCTCGTATCTCTTCGCGTTTCTGCTTGAAACTCTCGCTCAGATGCTTCCGCAGAATGAATGCCATCGCGGCGATAAAGACCGCAAGGTTCACGAACTTCCAAGCCTCGAATCCGGGAATGTTCATCCACTCGCTATAGAACCCGCCTCCCGCTCCATTTGGGGCGGCCGATAGCAGAATGCTGTTGATTACGGCGATGATCATATATCTTCTAACCCTTCAAAATAGTTGCCGTAATGTGATCGGCCATTAACTCAGCCCCGGCTTCGATCTCTGTCCGAGCCGTTGCAGCCTGGCGTTCTATATCGGCGCGTCCCGCATCGAGCGTCGCGGCGGTTTCTTCTTTCACTTTACCGAGCTTCTCGTTCCGCTCGGCGACCGCGGCGTTGTGACGCTGTTCGATTATCTGATATCCCTCATTGCGTGCGTCGCGGATATCGCTCGTATATGAAGCCTCTTTTGCGGCAACATCTTCGAGGATCGCGCCGGCTTCGCCGCCGTGGTGGCTCTTATTCTTTTCACGAGCCTCAAGCACAGCGTTTATCGGCTTAAAAAGGGTTTTATTGAGTATCCAGATCATAACGAGGATGATCGCGATATGCACGAACATCGTCCCGTCGGGGAAAAGTTGGATTGCGGCAATTAGGTGCATAAGAACTTACCCTTGAAACGGCCCGTTTACAGTCTAAAAAGGCCGCATACTCAAAAGGATTAAGACTA
>DAORTR010000096.1:0-9616 GCA_035432765.1 Pyrinomonadaceae bacterium | reverse complement strand
ATATTGCCTTCGCTGAAAGACGGCGACGACGTGTGGTGGGTCGCGATGTTGAATTACCAAGCCCTTCGACAATTCGATAAGGCGATCGAAATGGGAGAAGCTGGAACATCCCACCTGTCAAGCGACAACTCATCGTACTGGCTGGATTACGGCCGCGTTCTGAAAGCGGCCGGAAAGCCGGACGAAGCACGGAGCACGTGGAAGCAGGGTGCCTTTGGCATGAAAGCAAAGGTCACGTCGGTTGAAAATGTTAGAACCCGCATATGGCTCGGTTTTTTTTACGCCGAGCTTGGGGAACGTGGGAAAGCGATGGAGCAGGTAGGTCGTGCAGCGGCGCAAGACCCGAACGACGCTTGGACACTCTATCAGATCGGCTGTATTCATTCTGTGTTGAATGACCGCCACGAGGCAGTCGAATATATCCGACGGTCTATCGAACATGGATGGTTGGGTATCCACTATCTAAACTTTGATTCAAATCTCGAAGCAAATCGGTATGGCTCTCTCGCTAATCTGCGCGACGATCCTGAGTTTCAAATTTTGCGAAGACAACTTCAAGAAAAGGTTGATGAATTAGAACAAACCTATTAGCGTCCACTCTATAATTAGGTATGATCGAAACCATCCAGCATACCGACGGGCGCGTTGAACTTAACGAGGATGCTGAAGAAAGCATTCGATCGTCGCCGCTCTATAACGACGATCTTGCGCCTGTTCCGGTGGCGAAGCGAAATTGGACGACGTACAACTACGCGGCGTTGTGGATCTCGATGGCGCATTGTATTCCGACGTATATGATGGCGTCTGGGTTGATCTTGGCAGGGATGAATTGGTGGCAGGCATTGGTTACGATATTGCTCGGCAATACGATAGTTCTCGCGCCGATCCTGCTGAATTCGCATCCCGGCACGAAGTATGGCATTCCGTTTCCCGTTTTTGCGCGCTCCGCGTACGGAACAGGTGGTTCGAATCTTCCGGCATTGATGCGTGCGTTGGTCGCGTGTGGCTGGTTCGGGATTCAGGCATGGATCGGCGGCGAGGCGCTGAACACATTTTTTAAGGCATTCATTCCAGGTTGGGACGCGATGCTCGGCGGTCCGATCGGCGGGCATACGATTACCGCGTGGCTATCGTTCCTGCTCTTTTGGGCGATGAATATCGCGATCATATACAAAGGAATGGACCTGCTGCGGATGGTCGAGAACTGGGCCGCACCTTATGTGCTTGTGATGACGGCGATCCTCCTTGCGTGGATCTTGTATCAGGCCGGCGGCATCGGTTTTCTGCTTCACAAACCGGGAAAGTTTCAGACATTCGGTGAATTTTGGCCGATCTTCGTACCGTCGATTACGGCGATGATCGGTTTCTGGGCAACGCTCTCGCTTAATATGCCGGATTTCACGCGCTTCGGCCGCAGTCAGCGTGAACAGGCGGTCGGGCAAGTCGTCGCTTTGCCGACAACGATGACCGTTTTTGCTGCGATGGGTATTTTGATCACGTCGGCCGCCGTAGTCGTTTTCCCGCATATGGATCCGGCAGAGGCGTGGGATCCGGTGAAATTGGTCGGTCAATTCTCGCAGCCTGTCGTCGTTGCGATCTCGATGTTCACTGTCGTCGTCGCCACGCTTTCGGTCAACATCGCCGCAAACGTTGTCTCTCCGGCGAACGATTTTGCCAACGCTTTCCCGAAGCTTATTTCCTTCCGAACCGGCGGGTTGATCACCGGCATTATCGGCATCCTGATGCAGCCGTGGAAACTGCTCGCCGATCCGAGCGGCTACATCTTCGGTTGGCTCGTCGGTTACAGCGGCGGACTCGGCTCGATCGCCGGC
Organism: Pyrinomonadaceae bacterium; assembly: GCA_035432765.1. Taxonomy (GTDB): domain Bacteria; phylum Acidobacteriota; class Blastocatellia; order Pyrinomonadales; family Pyrinomonadaceae; genus OLB17. The sequence continues at coordinate 7,784 of DAORTR010000096.1, read as the reverse complement.
GTTCTGATCGCGGATTATTGGATCTTGCGTCGGAAGAACTTGCGGCTTGCGGACCTTTATCGGAAGGACGGCGAATATCGCGGCTGGAATTGGAGAGCTATCACGTCAACGCTCTTAGGTTGCTTTTTTGCCTGGATAGGGCTGATAATTCCAAGTCTCAGAATACTTTATGACTATGCTTGGTTCGTCGGATTCGCCGTTGCATTTCTATCGCATTTGGCATTCAGTTTTCGAACCTCACAACAGGAGACGATACAATGAAAAGAAAGATCAAATTCGCAGTGCTGGTCGTGGCCATCGCAGCCGCCGTCTTTGGAATGACAACATCCTACGGCCACGCACAGAAGAAAGGTGAGCAGGTCGTTCTTGCAAAAGATAAATTCAAGAACCTGAAAGTGCTCGGTGATATGCCTGCCGACCAACTCGGCAAGGTGATGAATATCTTCTCGGCTTCGCTCAACGTAAATTGCAATTTCTGTCATTATACCGACGATTTTTCAAAGGACGGCAAAGAGGAAAAAGACACTGCCCGCAAGATGATCGCGATGACGTTCGCGATCAATAAAGATAATTTCGGGGGCGAGACCGAAGTCTCCTGCAATACTTGCCACAACGGACAAATGCATCCGAAGAGCGGGCCGAGCCTTGTCCCGACCGAACACTCGGCGGGACATATGCCGCGTCCCGAACCGCCGAAGGTAAAACCTGTCGCAGCGGACGTGATCGTAAAATTCGTCGCGGCTGTCGGCGGCGATAAAAAGATCGACAGCGCGATCGTTACCGCAACGCGGGTCGAGCCGGACGGCAAGACGACCGAGCCTGAGACCATATACTACAAAGCCGGCAAGTACAATTTGAAAACCGTCTATGGTAAAGAATGGGTTACCGATCTTTGGAACGGTTCGACCGCCGCGAAGTTCAGCGCCGAGGGAGCGCATCGTTTGCATTCGGATGAAGCCGAGCAGATCAAGCGCGACGCGCAGCTTTTGTTCCCGGCCGCGATCGGCTCGGCATATTCGAATTTCGAATATCGTTCTGCGGGCGAGATCGACGGACGCAAAGTTCTGGTGCTGATCGCGACGACAGCGGAAGGATTACGCGAACGCCTTAGCTTTGACGAACAGACCGGCCTGCTCGTTCGGCGCGTTGCCGTTACGCCGACGGTTCTTGGCGGCTTCGTTTATCAGGTCGATTACAGCGACTACAAACCGTTTGGCGGCGTAAAGATGCCGACCGTCGTGAAATACGCGATGCCTAATATGAGTTGGACGAGGAAAGTTACGAAGGTAGAAATGGATGTGCCGGTCGCCGACGATGTGTTTGCGATGCCGAAGCCCTAACGAGGAGGAAACACGATGTCACGAGTGATCAAAGCAGGACTGATACAGGCTCATAACGTCGGGGACGCGGGTGCTCCGATCGATGAGATCAAGAAAGCGAATATCGACCATCAGATGAAGCTGGTCGAAGAGGCCGCCGCACAAGGCGTGCAAATTCTCTGCTTTCAGGAGATCTTCACGACGCCGTATTTTTGCGCCGAGCAGCAGACGCGTTGGTATGACGCCGTCGAGAAAGTTCCCGAAGGCCCGACCGTAAAGTTGATGCAGGATGTTGCGAAACAGTACGGGATGGTGCTCGTCGTTCCGATCTACGAGGAAGAGCAGACTGGCGTCTATTACAACACCGCAGCCGTCATCGACGCTGACGGCAAATACCTCGGTAAGTATCGCAAAACGCACATCCCGCACGTTGCTCCCGGCTTTTGGGAGAAGTTCTATTTTCGGCCCGGCAACCTCGGCTATCCATGTTTCGATACGGCGGTCGCGAGGATCGGCGTTTATATCTGTTACGACCGGCACTTTCCCGAAGGTGCGAGATGCCTCGGCCTGAATGGCGCGGAGATAATTTTCAATCCGTCGGCGACGGTCGCCGGTCTTTCGGAGTACCTTTGGAAGCTCGAACAACCGGCTCACGCGGTAGCGAACGGATATTTTGTCGGCGCGATCAATCGCGTAGGTACAGAGCCTCCGTGGAACATCGGTGAGTTCTACGGCCAGAGCTATTTTTGCGATCCGCGCGGACAGATCATCGCCGAAGGAAGCCGCGATCAGGACGAACTCGTCGTAGCCGACCTCGATATGGACAAGATCCGCGAAGTGCGCAACACCTGGCAATTTTTCCGCGACCGCCGCCCCGACCTCTACGGCCCGATCATTGATGACTAGAAGCCGATGAGTAATTTAAGCCTGAATTCATGAGCGGTGGTCGCGTGACGGACAAAAGTTCACGTACCGCTTCGATGGCAAGTATTTTGTAAAGGTGAAATAAAGTGAAGCATCGAGAAAAATATTCATCCGGGGCCAAATGGGAGTCGATCGTCGGCTATTCGCGTGCCATTCGCGTGGGCGAACACGTGTACGTAACGGGTACGACCGCGACGGGCGAAGATGGAGCCATCGTCGGATCGGGCGATGCATATCGACAGACTGTTCAGTGCATTCTGAATATTGAGCGGGCCCTAAAGAATTTTGATCTCGGCCTCGAGCATATCGTTCGCACGCGAATGTTCGTTACCGACATTTCTCGCTGGGAAGAATTCGGCCGAGCGCACGGCGAATATTTTCACGAGATATTGCCCGCGGCGACCATGGTCGAGGTCTCGAGATTGATCGACCCCGATATGCTTATCGAGATAGAAGCCGACGCCGAAGCGTAAGGGAATTTACCACCGAGGGCACAGAGAACACGGGAGATATGAGAACGCGTCCGTACCGTTGTTCCTGCAGGAATTTCATTCTCTTTGAACTCTGTCGTAGCAAATTCATCGCGGGTAGGAAAGTCTTTATGTCGAAACTCTCAATCGAACAGATCGAAGAAAACTTTGGCGACATACACCCCGCATTGACGCCGGCGGAGGCCGCCGTCGAGGCGAACCGATGTCTCTTCTGCTTTGACGCACCGTGTATGCACGCGTGCCCGACGCATATCGATATTCCGGGCTTTATCAAGAAGATCGCGAGCGGAAATCTTAAAGGTTCGGCACGCGTGATCTTCGACGCGAATCCGGTCGGCGCGACGTGTGCACGCGTGTGCCCGGTCGAAGTGCTCTGCGAAGGCGCCTGTGTCGAGAATACGCTCCTTCAAAAACCGATCGAGATCGGCAGGCTTCAGCGATACGCGACGGACTTCGCCGTTGCGAATGACATTAGGCTTTTTGAGGCAGGAGAACCGAATGGGAAGTCGGTCGGTATCATCGGCTCCGGCCCCGCAGGACTTTCGTGCGCAACATACCTTGCAAGGCTCGGCTACGCCGTAACGATCTACGAAAAGCGTCTGCTCGCGGGCGGTCTCGATACCTACGGCATGGCTGAATACAAGATGCGCCGATCGGTCTCGCTCGACGAGGTCGCGATGGCCGAAAACCTTGGCGTCGAATTCGTGCTCGACACCGAGATCGTGCGAGAAGCGGGAGTGAACGACAGCATCGCTTTTACCGATCTTCAGCGACGGCACGATGCGATATTCATCGGCACAGGTCTTGGGTCAACGAATAAGCTCGACATCCCCGGCGAAGAGCTGGACGGCGTTCACGACGCGCTTCATTTCATCGAAAAGATAAAGACCCGCGATTGGAGTTCGGTGCCGGTCGGCAAGACGGTTGTCGTCATTGGCGCAGGAAATACCGCAGTCGATGCCGCGACACAAGCTAAGCGTCTTGGCGCCGAACGGGTCATAATGGTCTATCGCCGGACGGAAAAGGACGCTTCGGCCTACGATTACGAAATGGAGTTGGCAAGAAAGGACGGCGTCGAATTCGTCTGGCAGGCCGCTCCTGTCGGAATTCTAGAGGGCGAGAACGGTAACCGGCTTGCGCTCCGATGCGAACGAACGGACGGATCACTCGAACTTTTCGAGATTCCCTGCGACATTATTATTAAGGCGGTTGGCCAGCAGAAAATGCGTGGTTTTTTCGAAAAGATCGCCGGTGTGGACGTTGATGAACGCGGCCGCGTTATCGTCGGTGCGAGTATGCAGACGTCCGATCCTGGCATTTTCGCCGGCGGCGACTGCGTGAACGGCGGCGGCGAAGCCGTCGAAGCCGCCCAAATGGGCAAACTCGCGGCGCAGGGAATACACGAAACATTGACCGGCGAGAATGTTCAATTCGCCGGAGCCAACATCGCGTCCATCAATCCGTCAATTCACGCAGATTAAAGGAGGAGTTCAAATGGAAACAAACGTTCAAACTGCCGCGCAACCGGGACCGCCGCCGCAAGCAATTCTAATGCAGCTTTCGATGGGTGCCATGGTGACGCAGGCTCTGTTTGTCGCGGCTAAGCTCGGCGTAGCTGATGTTCTCGCTGAGGGCGAGAAGCACATCGACGAGATCGCTAAAGCGGTTGATGCGCATCCGCCGTCGCTTTTTCGAATATTGAGAAGTCTCGCGTCGCTAGGCGTGTTTACCGAAACGAAGGCCCGGACATTTGCGAACACGTCGTTATCCGAAGTGCTCCGTTCCAGCGTTACAGGCTCGATGCGCGATTCGATGATCTTCATGGGCGAGCCCTGGCACTATAACGTCTGGGGTAACATGCTTCACAGCGCTAAGACTGGCGGGACGGCGTGGCAGGAAACTTACGGCGAAGAGGTCTTCGATTGGTTCGCCAAAAACCCTGAAGCGTCGGAGACCTTCAACGGCTGTATGTCGGAACTAAGTGCCGGAGCGGCCCCTGCGATCGTCGCTGCCTACGACTTCTCGGGCATCGATACCCTGGTGGATATCGCGGGCGGACACGGCTTCCTGCTCTCGCAGATACTCAAAGCCAATCCGGATGTGAAGGGCATCCTATTTGACAGGGAGCACGTCATCGCCGGTGCCGGTGATGCGCTTCGTGCTTTCGGTGTGGAAGATCGCGTTGAAATGGCTTCCGGCGATTTCTTTTCAGAAGTTCCAGCAGCCGACGCTTATATAATGAGACACATTATCCACGATTGGGACGATGAGCGGGCGATCAAGATCCTTCAAACGATTCGCCAGGCGATGAAGGACGACGGCAAACTGCTTATCGCCGAGATGGTGATCCCGGTAGGTAACGAACCTCATCCCGGCAAGATGCTAGACCTTGAAATGCTGACCGCACCAGGCGGCATGGAGCGCAATGAAGCGGAGTATGCGAAGTTATTCGAAGGATCGGGCCTACAGCTGAACAAAGTCGTACCCACCGCGTCACCCTTTAGCGTGATCGAAGCAGTGAAAGCATGAGTTGCATCGCCGCTGAAAATCACTGGGATGCGGCGACAGCGCGAAGCATTGAAGAAAAAGCTTGAAAATGTTTAGAAATTCACAAGGAGAAAAAGTATGTTGATCGTTTTGATCACAGGAAGCAGTACTGGAATTGGGATGGCGACGGCGCTTAATCTTGCGACAAAAGGACACAAGGTTTACGCAAGTATGCGTAATCCGGCTGGCGGTGGCGATCTGCTAAGCGCGGCCGCTGCTGCCGGCGTCGCTGTCGAGCTTGTCCAACTTGACGTTACCGACGAAGCCTCGGTCGAAAAGGCCGTTGCCGAAATTCTAGAACGCGAAGGAAGGATCGATGTCCTGGTAAACAACGCCGGTATCGGACCGCTAGGACCGGTTGAGGAAATGAGCATTGCGACGTTCAAGAATGTTTACGAAACAAATGTTTTCGGGGTGGTTCGCTGCGTGCAAGCTGTTTTGCCGGCGATGCGAAAGCAACAGAGCGGATCGATCGTAAATATTAGTTCGGTGGCAGGCCAAATATCGTCGGTGTGTTCCGGAGCGTATGCCTCCAGCAAATTTGCTCTCGAAGGATTGAGCGAAGCTTTGGCGCAGGAAGTGCGGCCTTTTGGTATTCACGTGGCGATTGTCGAACCTGGATTTATCATCACACCGATAATAGACAAAGCTCTGGCCGAGCTGTCCACTCACTCCGATTCTGCTTATCCGTATGCCGTGAAAATCGCAAACGATCTGTTTACGAGTGGCCAACAAACCGGCGACCCGGCAGAGATGGTAGCCAAAACGGTCGAAGAAGCGATAAATGACAAAAGTCTGATGCTTCGCTATCCGGTCGGCGACCCGGCGCAGGGACTTCTTGCTGCCCGTGCTGATATGAAGGATGAAGAATGGGTTGATCTCGGACGACACAAAACCCTTGATGCTTTTTTTGGCGAGTTCCTATCGCATATGCCTCAGCCATCTTCGTCAGCGGCCAGATAACGACTGGTAATGTTCCGAGTATTGATAAAAAGTATATGGCGGATCTAAGCATAAATTTCGGAGGAATAAAATCTCCCAATCCTTTCTGGCTTGCGAGTGCGCCGCCGACGAATATGGGTTCGATGGTGGAGCGTGCGTTTGACGCTGGTTGGGGCGGCGCGGTTTGGAAGACACTTGGCGAGCCGATCGTGAATGTTTCGTCGCGGCTTGCGGGCTTCGATCACGGCGGTTTGAGGCTTGTCGGGCTGAACAACATCGAACTCATCACGGATCGTCCGCTCGCGGTAAATCTAAAAGAGATCTACGAGTGCAAAAAGAAATATCCGAAGCACGCTGTGATCGTCTCCTTGATGGTCGAATCGAAACGTGAAGCGTGGCACGAGATCGTAAAACGTTCCCAGGATACGGGCTGCGACGGATTTGAGCTGAATTTCGGCTGTCCGCATGGAATGAGCGAGCGCGGAATGGGCGCAGCGATGGGTCAAGTTCCCGAATATACGTGCATGGTCACCGAATGGGTGAAGGAAGTTTCGGACATTCCCGTCATCGTAAAACTTACGCCGAACGTTACGAATATTCTTCCGCCCGGACTTGCGGCTGCCAAAGGCGGAGCCGACGCAGTTTCGCTTATAAATACCATCAATTCGGTAATGGGCGTCGATATCGACACGTTGGTGCCGTACCCGAACGTCAACGGCATGGCGGCGCACGGCGGCTATTGCGGGCCCGCCGTGAAGCCGATCGCGTTGAATATGGTCGCCGAACTCGCGCGAAATGACGAGTTCACGATTCCCATAAGCGGTATCGGCGGCGTTTCGAATTGGCGTGATGCGGTGGAATTTATGCTGCTCGGGGCGGCAAGCGTACAGGTCTGCACGGCGGTGATGCATTATGGTTATCGCGTCGTCGAAGATATGATCGACGGCCTCAATAACTATCTCGAGGAGAAGGGCATCGCGTCCGTCAACGACATCGTCGGCAAGTCCGTCGAACGCGTAACCGATTGGAGCAGCCTCGACCTGAACTACGACGTCAAAGCCCACGTCCACGAAGACAAATGTATTCGGTGCAACCTCTGCTATGTCGCCTGCGAAGACGGCGCGCATCAGAGTTTCGAATTCGTTGAATCGAACGGTCAGCGCTACCCGCGAGTGATCGAGAAAGAATGCGTCGGCTGCAATCTCTGCTATCTCGTCTGCCCGTCGCCGGGAGCCATCACAATGGAACGCCGTGATGACGGATCGAACCCGCAGACATGGCGGGAAAAAATAACTCCGGAATAGTTTTCTCTTCGCCGCTCGATCAGCCTTCTATTTTAACAGCCTTTCGATCCGAACCGGCTCGTACTTCTTTCGACCTAAGCCAGTCGATAGATTCACGTCGCCGGATCGAGAACCCTGCCTTTTCGTTGGTGATTCATTCATTCTGACCGTTTTTCTGTCTTTTACCGTTCAACAATGTAAAAAAATGTTGACAGATGTGTTTCGAGGGTGTAAATTCAATCTTGTCGAACGCTCTCTGCGTTCAGATCCTTCGCCAC
>DAORTR010000095.1:0-9754 GCA_035432765.1 Pyrinomonadaceae bacterium | reverse complement strand
GAGTGCTTCCCTCCGAAGGAAGAAGTCGCAGGTTCGAATCCCGCCGCGAGTACCATTTTCTTCTTTATACCGTTTTTATTTATTCCTCGCGGACGGACCTGCAATTACGATCGGCGATCTCTCAGAACCGTTACACACCGCACATCTAATACCTCCCAACCTTTGCTAGTGCATTCTGAGCATTGGGTCGCCCATCAAGATCCAGGAGACGCGGACGTCGTGGGCATTCGGGAGCACCTGTTTTGCGTCGAGGATAAGATCGCCGATCCGAAGAATACTGCCATCGCCTACCTTTGTGTAGAAACGTGTAGCCATTACTTCCTGCACGTCCGGCGTCGTTTTCCCGGTCGAAGCCCACACCGCGGCCGCGCCTCGATCCGGCCATTCGAGCAAATTCTCGGAAAGGCTGTAACCGTAGAGATTAAGGAAGTATCCGTTCAGGCAGGTAAGAAGCGTATATGTGCTCGGAGCTGTTGAGTTAGTAAGCTGGGCGACGTGTTGGCTTCCAAAGAACGCGCTGGACGCCCAAATTCCGATAGTTCCATGCCCGGCATAATTGACGAGATACTTCCCTGAATTCATTGACGTCATCAGAGTAGTGTGCGAATCGGCGTCACCGCGGCCGACCATATCCGCCGATGTCCCGGCTGGAAGCGTGTTGCGGATGCGTCCGCTCATCGCCTGAAAGTCGTAGCCGTCGGGCAGATCGTATGCGAAAAGCGTTCCGCGGTTGAGGCTGCGGACGCCGTTCTCCCAAACGATAGTTTTGTCGAGCGCGGCTTGAATATCCTCAGGTGCGCGCCCCGGTATGCGACCGATGGCGATCTCCGAAAGGCCGTCCTCGTTGAAATCGCCCATAGCTTCGTCGCTTCCCGTCTCTGTATAGACGGTGTTGACGATGCGCGTCGGAATGTCGTTATTGTAGCCTTGATCCTCGGGTGAAAGATCGTAGTCCTTTGGATTTTCGCTCGCCCCGCCAAGGATCAATGCGTAATTTGGCGGCGTTGCCCAGTTCTGTTTCGCAAAGCGGAAGAAGCTGTTGATCGCCTCCCAATTCTTCAACCCGAAAGAGAATTCATCGTAGATATCATCTGCATCGACAAGCTTGACCGCAATGCCCTGCGATTGACGAAACGCGGCCCAATCTAAAGCCTGCTGCTCGTATGGACGATAGTAGATGATGACCATCTCTGCGGAATTTGCGGTATTTCGGAGATTGCTGGGAAGATTCGGAGCGATCGAGTACGGGCTTTCCGCCGAAACCGCATCCAGGGCGTAAAGCACCCGTCCGCGCGCGGCAGGAAGCTTAAGCTCGAAGCCGTTGTCTCCGGCTGCGACATTCAGATTGCTGTATTCGGCGACATTTGCTTCATTCGTAATATCGAACAACCTGACCGAACTCGTCGCAAAGCCCTTCACGGTCGAGCGTTTATAGTTGTGCGTATAGAACTCGGCTTTGCCATTGACGGCGAGGTAATTGCGCGGATAACTGATCCTGATGCCGTCGAACATCGAAATGTCGCTTGCACCTCCAGATGTCATTTCCAGTGTGTTCACGCCGTTCACAAGGAGCGCCGCAGGAATAGTTCCGTTGAAGACGATCGGGTTCTGGCTCGAACCGGTCGCGTTCCCAATGACGTTTCCATTAAGCTTTAGCGAGATCACGTGGGGCTGCACCGTGAAGCCCTGTAAAGCAACGCGGATCGGTATATCCGTCAGCGTCGGATCAACGCCCGATAGCGTAAAATTGTACGTCGTCGGTGAATTGAGCAGCATTCTGCCCCACCAATTCTCCGCATCGCCGTTCAAGATCGTATTGACGTATTGTTTTCGTTCGACGCTCTCAAAAGTTTGGTCATAGCGGGCGGCGATCACGTTGCCGCCGAGAGGCCTCAAGGACCGGCGAGCAAAACGCTTTCCTGTGCCGAGGCCGCTTGTCAGATAATAAATACGTGTGTTCGTCTCGTTGGTATCAATTCCGCGACCAAAGAACTCGATGAATTGGCCGGCGGGATCGGCATTCATTGCGACTTCGTTGCCGTCAACAAAAAGCTGCCAAGTAGTCGGATCGCTGCTCACATCGAAGCCAACGCCGGACAGTTCGGCTGCCGTAACGCGATAAAAACCGGTCTTCTTGATGCCGATCTTTGCTCCGTTGAAGGTGCTAAGCCTCCGCTGCATCCGCGGATTCGGTTTTGGAATGGACGAGATCATCTCGTCGCGCAAGACTTGCGGCAGGTCTAGATCCGATCGCGAAAGATCCGCCGGCGAAGCCGCGCGTGTGATCCGATACGGAGCGGCCGCACGCTCGAATTCACCGCCAAGGCTAGGATCGTACACCGCAGTCGCAGTTTGCGACCTGGTGCGGGAACCGTTCAGGAATATTGTTTCGTACAAATATGCGGTTCCGGGCGTGCCGGACTTGTCAAAATATTGGAATTCGGCGCCTTCGGCGTCCTCGACGCCGTTCTTCATCGCCGGCCCGGCGATCAACGCATCGTTGACTTGCTCGAAACCTTTCGAGGTCATTCTGAAAACGTTGAAGCCAACTATCGAGGTATCGGCACCGATACTCCACCGAAGCATCGCACCATTTCCGTCCGTAACTGCAGAAAAGGCCGGTCGAGCGCCATCAACGTTAGCTTGTTTTGCAAACGGCAGAGCGGTTCTCGCCGATTGAGCAAGTGTCGCCTGCGGAGCGGAAAAGATAAGGGAGATGAGCGGGAAGAGCAGGATCTTTCGCATAAAAAACCACCAAGCAAATTTGAAAGTATAGGCGCCGAGCTACCGCGCTTTGATGCTCTTAAGCAAGAAAGCCAACCCTTAACTTAGACTGAACGTGCCGAAAAAGCAACGGAAATCGCCTTTTTCGAGAATGGCACGGCCAAACTATGCACCCTTCGTTAATTGATGAAGAACGTACGGCAAGATGCCGCCGGCCTTGTAGTATTCGATCTCGATCGGCGTATCGATCCGCAGGCGAACATTCGTCTCGACGGTCGAGCCGTTTTCACGTCGGATCGTAACTTTCACGTCCTGCCGAGGCTGGATCTCTAAACCTTCGAGTCCCGAGAGGTCGAACGTCTCGGTGCCGTCAAGCCCGAGCGAAGCCGGCGTCTGCCCGTCTTTGAACTGCAGCGGAAGCACGCCCATTCCGACCAAGTTCGAGCGATGGATGCGTTCGAATGATTCGGCGATGACAGCCTTGACGTTCATCAGCATCGTGCCTTTCGCGGCCCAATCACGCGAACTTCCCGTACCGTATTCTTTGCCCGCGAAGATCACGAGGGGAACGCCCTCGGCGGTATATCGCATCGCGGCGTCGTAGATCGTCGTCTCTTCGCCGTCGGGATAGTGCTTTGTAAATCCGCCTTCAACGGGCGACACCATTGTGTTCTTGATGCGGACGTTCGCGAACGTCCCGCGAAGCATTATGCGGTCATTACCACGCCGCGAACCATACGAGTTGAAGTCCTTCGGCTCCACGCCGAGCGACTGTAGATATTCTCCCGCAGGCGAATTCGCTTTGATCGCGCCGGCAGGCGAAATGTGGTCGGTCGTTACCGAATCTCCAAAGATAGCCAAAGCACGCGCGTTCTGAATATCGGTAAATCCTGCGGTCGGCTTTCCGAAATCATCAAAGTACGGCGGTTCCTGGATGTACGTTGAATTCGCGTCCCATTCGTAGATCGCGCCGGTGCTCGACGTAATGTCGTTCCAGAGCGGGTTCTTGTCGGCGAATTCCGAATAGAGTTTCTTGTACGTTTCAGCGTCGTACGCGGCCGAAAGAAGTTCTCGGACCTCGTTCAGCGACGGCCAAATGTCCTTGAGGAATACGTCATTTCCCTCCTTGTCCTTGCCGAGCGGATCGGCGTCCATATCCGTGAGAACCGTTCCCGCAAGAGCAAAAGCCACAACAAGCGGCGGCGACATCAGGAAGTTCGCCTTGATGTTCTGGTGGACACGCGCCTCGAAATTTCGATTGCCCGAGAGCACCGAGGCGGCGATCAGGTCATTACCAAGAACCTGTTCTTCGATCGCGGGGTCCAGCGGCCCGGAGTTTCCGATGCATGTCGTGCATCCATAGCCGACAAGCTCAAAACCGAGCTGATCGAGGTACGGCTGCAAGCCCGTCTTTTCCAGGTACTCTGTGACGACGCGCGAACCTGGCGCCAGCGAGGTCTTTACGTATTTCGGCGGCGTGAGGCCCTTTTCAACGGCCTTTTTAGCAAGAAGGCCGGCGGCAAGCATCACGGCCGGGTTCGACGTGTTCGTACATGACGTGATCGCGGCGATTAGAACATCGCCATTCCCGATCGTCACCTTGCCGTTCAGAGTTTCGTCGTGGACAACGCAGTTAGGAGTCGGACGATTGTTCATCATTTCGACCTCAGTCGCCACGCTCGTATTCTTTGTAGATGTATTCTTGTGCGCGGTCTCGGGTGCCGAGCGTTGACTTTGTTCGCCGCCGCCTTCAGCGCACGACATTCCGACCGAACCAATGGTAACGGCGAATCTGGCGTCGAGATCTGCCGCAGTCTTCCCGAAACCGCCGTCGCCGAGCGGCATCGTGAACAACTCTTTGAACCGATCGTTAAGATCATCGAGTTCGATACGGTCCTGCGGCCGTTTCGGGCCTGCGACCGCCGGCTTGATAGTAGAAAGATCAAGTTCAACGACCTGCGTATAATCGACTTCGCCGGAACGCGGAATGCCGAACATCTGCTGAGCAGTGTAATAATTGCGGATCGTCTCGATCTGTTCGGCGCTCCGGCCGGTGTTCCGCATATATTCGAGAGTTTTTTCGTCGATTCCGAAAAAGCCCATCGTTGCGCCGTATTCCGGGGCCATATTCGCGATGGTCGCGCGGTCGGTCGCATTCAACGCTGCGGCGCCTTCGCCGAAATATTCCACGAACTTGCCCACTACATTCGTCTTTCGGAGCATTTCCGTTATACGCAGCACAAGATCCGTTGCCGTCGCACCCGACGGAAGTTCGCCAGAGATATGAACTCCGACGACGTCCGGCGTCAAGAAATACACCGGTTGGCCCAGCATTCCCGCCTCAGCCTCGATGCCGCCGACGCCCCAAGCAACGATACCGAGACCGTTGATCATCGTCGTATGCGAATCTGTGCCGACAAGCGAATCCGGGAAGTATGTACCTGCTCTTTCAAATACGCCCTTTGCAAGATATTCAAGATTAACTTGGTGGACGATGCCGATTCCCGGCGGGATCACCGCGAAGCCCTTAAATGCCTGGGTTCCCCATTTCAGGAAACGATATCGCTGATCGTTCCGCCGAAATTCAACTTCCATATTCCGCTCGTACGCGAACTGCGAGCCGGCGAAATCGACCTGAACGCTGTGGTCGATCACTAGATCGACCGGCACGAGCGGTTCGACGACCTTAACATCGCCGCCCATTCGTTCGACAGCCGAACGCATCGCGGCCAGATCGACGAGGAGAGGAACACCCGTAAAATCCTGCAAAAGCACCCGAGCGACGATGAACGGGATCTCGCTCACGCGTTCGCCGTTCGGCATCCAAGCAGCTAGGTCGCGTATGCTCTGCTCGCTCACCTTTTTGCCGCCGTCGAAATTTCGAAGCACGGACTCAAGAACGATGCGGATCGAGATGGGAAGCCTGGAGATCTTTCCTAATCCTGCCTTCTCAAGTGCGGGAAGTGAGTAGAATGTGCCGTCGGTGCCGTTGCCGGTTTTGAATGTTTGCCGGGAGTCGAAAAGTTGGTGTGTCATAGCCGATGCCCTCGAAGTCGTCTCAAACTAATAGTTTACGAGCCTTCGAGGACAAAATCAAACCGAGATAACACGGCTGAAAGTTGCGCGTACTCCGCAACTAAACAGCTTATACCTACTAATTTATAGTTAAGAGTAGCTAATACAATACGCGTTCAAAAGGCATTCCCGCGGCGATCGCTCAGGACGGCACGTTCAGCGGCAGACAACCGTCAGAAGAGATCGGTTTTCCATCCAAGCAAATCGCCGTCGAAGAGGAAAGGTTTGCCGATGAGATCGCCGGGGCGGTTTCAGGGACCCTTAAAAAGAACATCATCCCGGAAGTGCTGACGACGGCTCCGCCGTTACTTGTAAGGCTCGGCCTGAACGAGAGCGAGATATTGATACCGCAATCGGTTATCAGAAAGGCGGTAGAGAAAGGCGGCGGTGCGGCGCATAATATCGATCCGGCCGAGTTGGCGCACCTGCCGCGAGAACTGAACGATCCAGCGATCGTGTTTAACTCGGCGTCGAAAGATGCCCCAAACGCGCTGGTGGTAATGACGACTCTAAAGAACCGAGACGGCCTGCCGGTGGTCGCCGTGGTCAAATACGACGCATCGCTAAACGCTGACACCGTGAATCTGATACCGTCGGTTCATGAAAAAGACGGGAATAGCTTCTTTGATGATTGGGTGGGGAAAGGAAAGGCTCGTTATTACAACAAAGAAAAAGACCGGGGCGTTCTCGAACTCATCGGGCTCTCATCGCCCGAAGCCGAGAAACGCATCCTAGCCACTGAGAATATTATCACTGACAAGGATTTTGTCAATAAGGAAGCAGAAGGCGGCCAGCCGCTCTTTGCCGCCTACACGCAAGAGGCTCGCGATATGAAGGCGCAGGCTCCGGCAATCAAAGAAGCTCTCGCAAAGGCATTTCCGGGCAAGGCTCTGCGTGCCGCTATCGAAAGTTCGGAAATATCGTTCGATTCGTTGTATAATGACAAAGGGGAGATAGACCATGAGCGAGTTCAAAATACCGTCAGCAAAATCTTGGAGGGAACATCTAGCATCGCGCGTCTCTCAGGGCAAGGGGAACAAGGGCGCATTGATGGCGGTGAATTACTCATTGGCTCATCCCTCATCGTTGGAGCAGAAACGCGAACAAGCCGCGAGAGCGATCCGCAAAAGAGAAGAAATCGGGAAGAAGAACTCCTAGAAGCCTACGCCAAGAGCCAGAATGCGTGGATAGACGACATCGACGCCTTCAAAAGGCATTCCCGCCGTGATCGATGAATAGCCTAATAGGCACAGCGATAATCGGAGAATGTGTATTGCTTCGCCCACTTTGAACCGTCCGAATGATAGACGTTGAATTCCGCGCCTTCGAAGGATTGCGTATAAGTATAGACCTCAGCCTTGCCGTCACCGTCCGCATCGAGATAATCGACTAGAAGTTCATGATAAACGCCCTTATCAACATCTTTGATATCGCCGCTCATAACGCCGTCCTGGCCGAAGCGTCGGTAATCGCTGTAGCCGAACTCGTATTTGCCGGACTTCCCTTTTTCAGCGATGAAGAAGAGCAGTGCTCGCGAGAGTCTATCGACCTCGACCCAGTATGACCCCACGAGTTCAGCGACGCCATCGCCGTTCGTATCGATCGCGGTCAGGTTTTGGAAGTGCAGTGTCTTTGGCGTAAGTTTGTTCTTCTCGTACTCTCGGCGGACAAGCGCTTCGACCTCGGCCTTTTCCGTTTCCGTGGGCCGGCGGCGGAATGCCGCATTCTTCGACGCGGACGGAACGTTCGTCGCCAGAGCCATCACAAAGCCTTTCGGTTTGACCTTTGTGGAGTCAACCAAGACCGTCGCGGTATTCTTAGCGCACTCGGCCTTTGGATCAAAAGACGTGATGCGGACCGTTCCAGCCTCTGCGCCGCCGAAGATGAGGCGATAGGAAGACTTCGGTTTGTAGTATGACTTCGCGAAGGCCTCGATCTTTGCCGCGTCATCCCCACCGCCGGCTGGTTCGGATAGTTTTCCGCCGGACACGACAGCGATCGGCGAAACGGTCTTTCCGTCATCTATCACCGCAAAGATCACAGACTTTGCGGGCACCGGCTTTTTAACTGTTTTCTTTCGTTGTCCGAACGCAGTACCGGACGAAATGCACAATGCGACCGTCATCGCCGCAAGGAGCCAGGGAGTTCTCTTCATATTGTTTTGTCTAAAGATCTAGTTCTTTGTTGCGATGGATTTGCCCTGCATGAACATCAGCAGATATTCACGTCCGCCGGCCTTCGAATCCGTGCCGCTCATATTGAATCCGCCAAATGGATGGGCGCCGACGAGAGCACCAGTACACTTACGGTTCAGGTAGAGATTGCCGACGTGAAACTCTTCTCTCGCCTGTTGGAGTCGAGCTTCCGATCTTGAATAGACCGCGCCGGTCAAGCCAAACTCGGTGCCGTTCGCGATATCAAGAGCGTCCTCGTAATCCTTTGCCTTGATGACGGCAAGCACGGGAGCGAATATCTCTTCCTGCTCGATGGTCGCACCCGGTTTTACGTCAGTGATGACGGTCGGCTCGATAAAATAGCCCGTAGTATCATCGCCTTTACCGCCTGCGACGATCCTGCCGCCTTCCGCAACGCCTTTCTCGATATAGCCAAGCGTCTTGTCGAACGAACGCTTGTTGATCACAGCCGCGACATTCGTTGAATCGGATTCCGGAGCCCCGATCTTGAGAGCCTCGGTCAGTTTCGCGACTTTCTCGAGGAGTTCGTCGTGGACTTTCTCATCGACGATCAGGCGTGAACACGCCGAGCATTTTTGCCCCTGAAACCCGAACGCAGCCGACACTATGCCGCCCGCCGCCGAGTCCAGATCGGCGTCATCGGCAACGACGATCGCATCTTTGCCACCCATTTCGGCAACGACACGCTTGATCCAGATCTGGCCGTCACGGGTCTTTGCGGCCTCTTCGTTGATGTGGAGTCCGACGCCCTTCGAGCCGGTGAACGAGATGAAGCGAGTTTTCGGATGCTTGACCATCGCCTCGCCGGTCGCAACGCTGCCGGAAATGAAGTTCACAACACCGGCAGGGAGCCCGATCTCTTCGAGAACTTCCATAAATTTCGCCGCGATCGCCGGCGAATCAGACGAAGGCTTGAGCACGACCGTGTTCCCTGCAACGACGGCCGCCATCGTCATTCCGGCCATGATCGCAAGGGGGAAATTCCACGGCGGTATCACTGCGCCGACGCCGAGCGGAATGTACCCGAACGAGGTGTTCTCGCCCGCGACAGGAGTAGTCGGCTGCTCCTCGGCCCATCGAAGCATTTCTCGGCCGTAGAATTCGCAAAAATCAATAGCTTCGGCGGTATCGCCATCGGCCTCAGCCCATGTCTTCGACACTTCAAAGACCATCCAAGCCGAAAACTCGTGTTTCCGCTGCCGCATTATGTCGGCGGCCTTGAAAAGGTATTCGGCACGTTCTGCCGCCGGAACTTTCTTCCAGGACTTAAATGCTTCGGATGCGGCGTCGATCGCCTTATTGACGAGCGAAGTGTCGGCGTCGCCTTCGCTAAAGACGCCGACGACCTGCTCTTTGTTCGAAGGACTGCGGCTCTCGAACTTGCTCGTCAGCGTGATCTTTTCGCCGTTGATGACGATCGGAAATTCGGTTCCCAATTCGCCCCGAACTTTGTCGAGGGCGGCAAGCATAGCCGCATTGTTCTCCGGTTTTGAAAAATCAGTAAAAGGTTCGTTCCTAAATTCGTCCAAGCTTAATTTCGTGTGCATATAAATACCCTGTAAGTCCTATCATTATACCATTAACAGCCAACTTTCTCATAAGCAGCCTTAGATATATCTTTGGCGATCCATCTCGCTCAATTCCCACTCGTCCAAGAGTTCGGGAACCTTCGGCTCCTCGTCATTCTGCCAACCGAGAATGAACCGCGGAGCCTGTTTCTCGCTGTTTTGCTTCACATATGTAAGTATAAGCGTCCAACC
>DAORTR010000094.1:0-9867 GCA_035432765.1 Pyrinomonadaceae bacterium | reverse complement strand
AACACATGTTGCACTAAATACAATGATACCACGCGTGTCAAGAGGTGTTTTTCGGAGCATAGCCGCCGCGGCCGGCCGCCTAGCGCAGTTCTTCGACGAAGGTGACGCGGTTGATCTCGTGGAGGGTTGTGAGGCCGGCGAAGACCTTTTTTACGGCGGATTCGCGTAGTGACGAGAGGCCTTCCTGCTCGGCTTGACGGCGGATCTCGGAGCCCGGACGGCGTTCGATGATCATTTCGCGAATCCGATCCGACATATCGAGAAGTTCGTGGATCGCGGTCCGTCCGCGATAGCCCGTGTGATTGCAGGCGTCGCAGCCGACATTTCGGTAGAACGTGTGGCCCTCGACGTCAGCAGGTTTAAGGGCAGAATCGGCGAGGTCTTCGACCGACGGCGTGTAGGCACGCTTGCAGGTCGAACACAAGAGCCGAACGAGACGCTGCGCGAGCACGCAGTTGAGCGACGAGACGAAGTTATACGGTTCGACGCCCATATTCAGGAATCGTCCGATAACGTCGATAACGTTATTCGCGTGTACGGTCGTGAACACAAGGTGGCCGGTCAACGCCGACTGGATCGCGATCTGAGCTGTCTCTTCGTCGCGAATTTCGCCGACCATTATCTTGTCCGGATCGTGACGAAGGATCGACCGAAGCCCGCGCGCGAAGGTAAGCCCCTTCTTCTCGTTGACAGGGATCTGCATAATTCCCTGCAGCTGATATTCGACGGGGTCTTCGATCGTGATGATCTTATCCTCTTCGGCGCGTATCTCGTTGAGGGCACCGTAGAGCGTCGTCGTTTTACCCGAACCCGTCGGGCCGGTAACGAGCACCATCCCGTACGGCTCTTTGATGTAGATGCGAAAACGTCTGAGGTCCTCTGCATCGAAGCCCACGACGTCGAGGCTCAGGTTCTTGAACTCTTCGGAGATCTGCTCCTTGTCGAGGATACGAATAACGCAATTCTCGCCATACGCAGACGGCAGGATCGACACACGAAAATCCACCGTTCTTCCCTTGTAGCGAACGCGAAAACGTCCGTCCTGCGGGATGCGTCGTTCGGCGATGTCGAGTTCGGACATCACCTTGATACGTGAAATAAGCGTTTGATGATAGGCGATGTCGATCGGATCTACCTTTGCGTAGAGCGCTCCGTCAATGCGGAATTTTACGCGCACGTCTCGGTCGCCCGCCTCGATATGAATATCCGAAGCGCGCGATTCCATCGCGTTGTAAACGATGGTATCGACGAGCTTGATGATCGGCGACATATCGCTGTCGGACGCGAGACGGTCGAGGTCGAGCACCTCTTCGCCCTGCTCGGTTTCTTTGACGAGCGAGATCCGAAAGCCGGACGCAGCTTCCTGCATCACCCGCTGCGTTGCGTCGCCCTTTCGCAAAACGACGTCTATCGCGCCGGCGGTCGCAACGTGCGGAATGATACGAACGTTCAAAACATTCTCGAGTTCGTCCAGGCGTTCGAGGTCCGTAGGATTCGCCATCGCGACGTGCATCGAATTCCCTTCGCGGCGGATCGGCACGAACTGATTCCGCAGCATCAACTCGACCGGGATCTTCGAAAGCTCGTCCTGATCGACGGGCGATGGTGCGTCCGGCGGCAGAAGATCGATGTACGGCATCCGATAGCGCTTTGCTCGCAGTTTTGCCTCGATCACCTCGGGCGGTTCATTCTCGAGAAAATCCGATAGTTCGATCTTCGGCGAAGACGCGGGGGCGATATTGTTGCTTTCGACGTTCATAAAAACCTTTGATGCTTAATGCCTGCCTCCGAACGGCCCGGCCGAGATCATCTGGATGATCGGCAAGTAGATCGCGAGCAGAATGACGACGACCACCGCCGCCATAAAAAGCAGAATGAGCGGTTCAAGCAGCGTCGTGAGCTGTTCGAGCCGAACCTCGGCCTCGGCGTCGTAGAACGCGGCGACTTCATCCAGCATTTCACGCAAGCTGCCCGAACGCTCGCCGATCCCGATCATATCGAGCCCGAGCGACGGTATCCAATTCGCGGTCTCAAGCGATTCGGTAAACCCGCGGCCCTCGCGTATAAGAGGCAGAACGGACTGGCTCTTTCTTCGAAGCTCAAGATTATTGAGCGCCTGCGAAGAGATGTCCCAACTTTCCGGAACGGTGATGCCGCCCGAAAGCAGCGTAGAGAGCGAACGCGAAAGCTGCGCCGTCGCCATATTTCTCACTAATTGCCCGGCAACCGGAATTCGAAGAACGCTTTTATGCAGCAGCAGTTTGCCGCTTTGCGTTCGGAACCAGAACACAAGGCCGAGCACGACGATTATCACAAACGGCAAGACCCACCAAATATTCGCGACCACGGCTCCCGAAATATAAACCACCGCTCTCGTCAGGATCGGAAGCTCGCGGTTCTGATTCAAATTCCGAAACAGATCGGACATTCGCGGCACGATATAAAGCGTCAGGAACGCGACCATTATCGTTGCCGCGATCAGGAGAAATGCCGGATATGCGAGCGCTCCGCGAAGTTTTCGAGTGATCGCGACGCTGCGGCGCAAATATGTAACAAATCGGGCCAGAACGTCATCGAGCGCGCCGCTCTTTTCGCCCGAGAGGATCGAGGCCGTATATATCTTCGGGAAGATACCCTGCTCTTCGAACGCCTGCGAAAGAGGTTCGCCGTTCTTGATACGCTCCTCGACGTCGGCGAGCACGAGTCGCAGGTTTGCCGAACCCGAACGCGTCTTCAGAAGTTCGATCGCCTGGAGGACGGGAATTCCCGCTCGCAAAAGCGCCGAGAACTGCTGATTGAACAGCAAAAAGTCAGCCTGCTTGACCTTCGTATGCTTTCCCGAACCGCCAAACCCAAGCACCGACGACAGGCCGTTTTCCGCCGAGGAGACGGCGAAAACACGAAATCCGTCGGCCTCGAGACGCAACTTTGCTTCTGCGGCGCCGACAGCCTCGACGATCTTTGTTACTACTTCGCCGGACGGGGTTCCGAGCCGGCAGATGAATTCAGGCATAAGAGACGAATGAAATTGACCGTGAAGCCCTACGCTAAAGGCATTCAAAGGGCGAATTATAACACGTCCGACGGCCAAGAATGTTCCGCATCAAGCGATACGGCCTATTCCGTCGCGGAAATTCTTACATCTAAACAACCTAGAAGCATCTTGCGGCATCTGAAAATATACGTTGAACAGATTTTCGCGAATCTTTACAATAGAACTGTTCCATTTCGAGCACGTATGCGTAAACTTTTGGGCATAGAGCACCCGCGTTTTGCGATCCTGCTTGCCTCTCTCTTCGTATTCGCATTCTCTGCGGCTGCGGTCTCCGCGCAGTCTCCGACACCGCGTCCAACGCCCCCAGACAACGGCCCGATCAAGGTCAAGACCGACCTCGTTACCGTAACGGCAACCGTTACCGACATCTACGGGCGCTATATTTCCGGCCTCAAAAAGGATGCCTTTACGATCATCGATGAGGACGAGAAGCAGGACATAACCTTTTTCAGCGATAGCGACGCGCCCGTTTCGCTTGCGATCATTTTCGACGTATCGGGGTCGATGAGCGGTGAAAAGATCACGAAGGCGCGTCACGCCCTCTCGCGTTTCATCGCGACGAGCCATCCGATGGACGAATATTTCCTTATCGCATTCAATAATAAAGCTCAGCTTCTTCTGGATCGCTCACGCGACGGCGAGGCCGTCCTTAGAAAGCTCACTTTGGTCGAACCGAAGAAAGACACCGCGCTTTATGACGCAGTTTATCTGGGCGTCGAGAAAGTGATGCGTGGTTCGCATCAGAAGAAGGCAGTTCTGATAATTAGCGACGGCCAGGACAATGCCTCGCGTTACAACTTCGGCGAAGTCCGCCGCTTGCTCAAAGAGTCGGACGTGGTTGCCTATGCGATCGGTATTCAAGGACGAAACGACGCCGCGAGTCAGGCCGGACTGCAGGGTCAGGCCTTTCTCGACGAGATCAGTAACGTAACCGGCGGAAGATCTTTCTATCCTGAATCCGACGTGGAAATGGACGAGATCTTCGAGCGCATCGCCCTAGAGCTCCGCCACCAATATTCTATCGGTTATACGCCTAAAGATTTTGCGCCGAACGGCAAATGGCGTAAGGTCAAAGTTAAGGTCAAACGCCCAAGAGGTTTGCCGCGTCTAAGTGTGCGAGCCCGCGAAGGCTACTATGCGTCGCCGGCTTCGGATTATCGATAGGGTGAGTGAAGATTCTTGATGAAAGGTTTAAAACTCGTGGCTCTCATGCTCGTGTTTTTCGCGGGCGCAGGCATTTCTGCAGCAATTTCCCTTTCCGCGGATGCCGCTGAAACGACTAATGGCGCCGCGACCCCAACGCCTACACCTTCGGCGTCGGTAAGGTCGACTCCGACTCCAACGCCTACTCCTGACGTTCTGAACTCGGACGACGTAATCCGCGTCGAGGCCGAGCTCGTGAATCTCAACGTCCGCGTCGTTGACCGCAATAACCGAACGATAAACGACATTCCCGAAAAGGATTTCAAGATATTCGAAGACGGAACTCTTCAAACCATCGACTTTTTCTCGCGTTCCGAGGTTCCTACGAATTACGCGCTCGTGCTCGATAATTCAGGCTCGATGCGCTCGCAGTTGGATAAGGTCATCGAGGCGAGCAAGATCCTTGTCGATACAAATAAACCCGAAGACGAGACCGAGATCGTCCGCTTCATCGGACGAGATAAGATCACGATCGAGCAGCCATTTACGTCCAATAAACAGGACCTTGCCGACTCGCTCGACAATCTATTTATCGAGGGCGGCCAGACGGCTATAATCGACGCTGTCTATCTTGCGGTCGAGAATGTCGATAAATACGAGAAATCCAAAAAGGCCGATGACCGCAAACGCCGCGCTCTCGTCCTCGTAACGGATGGCGAAGACCGCGACAGCTACTACAACGAAAAGCAGCTTTTTGACCTTCTTCGCGAATCCGAAGTGCAGATATACATCGTCGGCTTTCTCGGTGAGTTGAGTAAGGAAGGCGGTTTTATCGGCAAAAGTCCGCAGGCGAAAGCAAAGGCTTTCTTGCAGCGAATGGCCGACGAAAGCGGCGGCAAGACCTATTTCCCTGCTGATGTGAACGAACTGCCCGACATCGCAAGGCAGATCTCCGGCGAGTTGCGAACCCAATATTCTATCGGCTATATCCCGACGAACGATCGGAAGGACGGAAAGTTCCGTTCGATCAAGGTCGTGGTCGCGGACGGGCCGAATGGACAAAAGCGGATTCCCGTTACACGCGCCGGACGAACGGCCGATAATTCGGACGGCCCGCCGACTTTGGCGCCGCCCGTGAACGTAATAAAAACGCCAAAACAATAGGTTCGGGATCGAGAAGGAAAGTTATTCTTCGGGAACGGTTCCCGAAATCTTCTTGCGCGTCGTCTCGCCGGTCACGAGGACGGGAATTCCCTCGTCAACGTTCTCGTGAGGCCTTGCGATAACGTGAATTGCCGTAACTTGCCCGACCTTTCTAGCTGCGGCCGCTCCCGCATCGACGGCAGCCTTTACGGCTCCGACCTCGCCGCGCACGATCGCCGTTACAAGGCCCGCGTCGATCTTTTCGTAGCCGACAAGCGTTACGTTCGCGGCCTTCACCATCGCGTCCGCAGCCTCGATCATCGCTACAAGGCCAAAGCACTCAACCATTCCCAAAGCCTGCATAGTTAACTCCAAAAGATCAGCTACTTCTCTTCTTGCGGATGAAAAGAACCAAGGCAAAAAGCCCCATTACGACAAATATGCTCCCAAAAACAACGGCGATCGCGGCGACCATCTACTTAAATACCTCTAGGTAAACAACGATGATCGCGGTGATCAGGAATATTACGCCTGAGACGGCCATCAGCCCGATTCCCGAAGCATCGGCAGGTTCCGCCCATTCGGTTTGGACGGCCTTTCGTTTTGCCACACGCGCCGCCTGGCGTTCGCGTGCAGCACGCACTCGATTATTCTTTTCTTCCTCGGTGCCGGCTTCTGCCGCCGCCTGTTTTTCGGCCTTTTCGAACGCCGCCTCAAGCTCCGCTTTCACGCTGATCTCGCTCGGATTTGCCGTTTCGGCAGCAGCGACGATCGGTTCTGCGGGAACCGCGATCGCGGGGCCGTTCACGGGCTTGCCGCATGCATAACAAAAGCTCGTGCCTTCGCGAACTTCGGCGCCGCAAGAGGCGCAAACCGACTTTTCGAGAACAGCTTCCATTTATCTAAACGCTCGCAAAAATCTCTTTTTCTTGTCCAAGATCGCGGGCCGAAGGTGTCAATATCGTTTTCTTGTTGATGTAGATCTTCTCGCCTCGGTCTATCGCCCGTCGAACGTCATCCTCGCTCACGAAATCAACCGCCGTCGGCGGTCCTTTCTCGACGACCGGTTCCGCATAGATATGGTGAATGATCGTCTCTTTCGCGTCAGTTTGCGTATGAACGGGTTTCGAAGGCGATACCGTCGGTGGTTTTGGCAACGCCTCGTTGGCCTCACTTACCGGCCTGTTTCGCAAGAACGAATCAACGATCTTCGCAATGTCTTCGCGCTTCGGCTTTTTGCCCGCGGCAGGTACGTTTTCAAATGCCGCTTTCGGCTTCTGCGACAATGCACCGGCATTTATCGGCTTCGTCTCGAACGCCACACGCTTAATATCCATTAAATGTATCGGCGAGACGTTATCCGACGTCACGTTGCCGCCCCACGAACCACATCCAAGCGTCATCGAAGGCGAAAGATCGGTCGAAAATCCTATCGCGCCGTGCGTCGTCGGCGAATTGATGATGACGCGAGCGGCCGGCATCTGCTCGCCGTATTCGATCGCCATCTGACGATCTTGCGTGTGCATACCTGCCGTGTGCCCCATGCCGCCGAACCGAAGTATCTCTTCGCAACGGGCCGCGCCTTCTTTAACGCCGTTCGCAACAAAGAATGCGAGCATCGGCGAGAGCTTTTCGACCGACCAGGGGAAATCGCGTCCCACACCGGCGCAATCCGCGAGAAGGCAGCGCGTTCCCGCCGGAACGCTAACGCCCGCGAGTTGTGCAATATACGCAGCGGGTTTGCCGACGATGCCCGCATTCAATGTTCTTTGCGGTGTCAAAAGGATCTTCGCGACCGCCTCTGCGTCCGCAGAGGACAGAAAATGACCGCCCTGACGGGTAAATTCTGCCCGTACCTCCGCTTCGATCGGAGCATCGACAACAACGCTCTGTTCGCTCGCGCAGATCGTGCCGTTATCAAAACAAGTCCCGGTAAGGATATCCGCCACAGCCTTTGCGGCGTTCGCCGAACGCTCGATGAATACCGGAACATTTCCCGGACCGACGCCAAAGGCCGGTTTGCCTGAAGAATAAGCCGCGCGCACAAGCCCCGTTCCGCCCGTCGCAAGGATCACGGCCGTTCGCTTGTGCTTCATCAACGTCTCTGTGCCCTCGATCGTGGAAACCGTCAGGCAGTGTATCGCATCTGCGGGAAGCCCGGCCTTTACACCCGCGTCACGCATAATTCGCGTTGTCTCCGCAATGCACTTTGCTGCAGCGGGATGCGGCGAAAGCACGATCGTGTTGCGGGATTTTATCGCGATGATGATCTTGAAGATCGCCGTCGAAGTCGGGTTCGTCGATGGGATGATCGCCGCAACGACGCCGCGCGGGCTTGCGATCTCCACGATACTCTTCGAATCGTTGACGACGCCGACGGTCTTTAGCCCTTTGAAAAAGTTCCAGACGTCTTCGGCCGCGAACCGATTCTTCTCGAATTTATCCGCAGCGTTCCCGTAACCCGTCTCCTCGTGCGCCAACTGGCCGAGCCTCGCGCAATCTGCCAATGCCGCACTTGCCATCGCATCGCAGATCGAGTCGATCTTCTGCTGGTCGAAAGTCGCGAGCACACCGAATGCCGCGAACGCAGAGTCAACTGCATCACGGGCTTCCTGTTGTGCGAGAAGATCCTTGTCGGCCATTTACCGTAGAAAAATGTCTGGGGAATTGCGCCCTCGCGGGATCCTTCATTCGATCAAGCGAGGGCGTAAGTAAATTGCAATGAAACGCTATTTCGAGCGGCTCTTGCTGCCTTCGGTCGAGATCGCGGACGTTCCGCCGTCTCCGCTCGTTAGCGATTTTCCGCCACCGCGTAGAGCCTTCTCGTCCGGGCTGTAGCCGACGGCACCGCCTTTCGGCAGCACACGTTCGACCTCGGAATGCGGACGCGGGATGACGTGTACGCTGATAAGTTCGCCGACCCTTCGAGCGGCCGCCGCTCCGGCGTCGGTCGCAGCCTTGACGGCTCCGACATCACCGCGAACAAAAATAGTTACATATCCGGCGCCGATATATTCTTTACCGATCAACTGGACGTTAGCGGCCTTGACCATCGCATCGGCTGCCTCAACAGCGCCGATAAAACCTTTGGTCTCGACCATTCCGAGTGCCTCTAAACTCATTGACTGCTCCTCACTTAAAATTAAGCTAGCTGGATTTTATACCACGAAGATTCGATAGCCAAAATTATCACGATACTATGCTTCTCTTCAAGCGTTGCGCTCAGGTTGCGAAATTGACATCGCAGCGCTAAGCGCTTAAAATTTTAGTTTTACGAACGGTTGGTCTCCCGTCGGCGCTTTTGTCTGAAATGTCACAAACACTTGGCGAAAAATTGCGGCTCGCCCGCGAAGAACGAGGTATTTCTATAACCGAGGTTGCCGAAGCGACGCGCATCTCCCCGCATTATCTTCAAGCGATCGAGGTTGATGATTATCGCACGCTTCCCGGCGGCATCTTCAACAAAGGATTCATCAAATCCTTTGCAAAGTATGTCGGCGTGGACGAACAGTCGGCTCTGGCTGATTACGCACGCGTCGTGAACGCCAACAGCGAACAGCAGGCGGCAGACGAACCGCTCAACCGGTATCGTCCCGAAGTTCTGACCGACGATCGTGCAGGTGGCTCGATGATCCCGACGATCATCGGTGCCGTCGTCATACTCGCGATCGTAACGGCCGCTGTCCTTTTCGGTCTCAATTATCTCAAGAACCGCCAGGCCGAGCCTGTCGCGAACGCTCCTTCGACCGCCCCGAATTCAAATACTAACGCGGCCGTGCCCGCCGCAACTCCTCAGCCTGCCGTACCTGAAATGGCATCGCTGAAAGTAGAGTTCTCGGCTACTACGGATCCCGTCTCGCTGACCGCCTCGCTCGACGGCGGCCGAAACGAGAGCAAACTGATCGCCGCAGGCGAAACCACGACATTCGAACCGAAAGAGAGTCTGAAATTAAGCTATTCCCGTTCGCTCGCGGCGGTCGTAAAACTTTCGATCAACGGAAAGCCGATAACGCTTCCGGCAACACCGACAAATCCGAAACGCAGCGTGATCGAGTTCGAGATCGACAAGAACACGCTGCCTTCGATCTGGACGAACGCTTCGATCGGCGCTGAGCCGCCTGCAGAACCCGCGGCCGGTCAGACGGCAACAACGCAGCCTGCCGTGAACGCGCCCGTGGCTGTCGAGACGCCGAAGGTCGAGACAACGGCGACACCGAAACCGGTCGTCACGCCGGCGGCAACAAAGGCAGCCAACTCGGCACCGACGCCCGCTGCCGGAACTTCGCCCGCGAAGCGTCCTGCGACCGGCACGAAGTCGCCCGCACCCGAAGCGGCACCGACAAGACGGCCCGCAACCGCCGAAACGCACTGATGCTCTTGGCCGAATGCACTGAACTTTGCACGTTAATGCCCGCGAGTTTTTCTCTCGGGCATTTTTGTTTATAATTGCTTATGGATATCGATGCTATCAACGAAGGCCTGACCTTCGACGACGTTCTCCTCGTTCCCGCGTATTCCGAGATACT
>DAORTR010000093.1:0-9869 GCA_035432765.1 Pyrinomonadaceae bacterium | reverse complement strand
GGCGCTAAGTAACCTGCCAGCCATAACTTTTCCTCCTAAACTACTTTTAACGAGATCTTTAAGTCGGCACTGTGCGGGGAATCAATACCGTTCAAGAATGTTATACACGTTTTAATCTACACTTTTCCTGCTGTTTTGCCAACCTATTTTTTCGGGCAGTAGTGTCAATTATTTTCTACCAAAATAGACGCAAGCCGAATGTATTTAGCCGAACAATTTTATGCTCTAAGTTCGTCATTTTGACCGAGTCCTGAAATAATCTTTAGATGCCTCGAAACTTCACGATCAAAACGCCCGAGAACTTCTCTTTTGAGCACACTCTACTAGGTCATGGATGGTACGACCTAGCGCCGTTCGAGCGATCTGCGAGCGGGAGACTAAGCCTTGTCCTCCAACGCGGTAAAGACGGAAAGGCCGTTGCCGCCACGGTCCGCAGCGGTTCGGGAAGCATCAAGATCGAAGTCGATTCGACAGATGCCGATCGTGAAGGCGTGATTCGCGACATTCGGCATATTTTTCGGCTTGATGAAGAATTTGAAGGGTTTTATGAAGCGATCGAAAGATGTGCGGCGGTCGGATGGGCGGCAGATGTGAAGGCGGGCAGATTGCTCCGAGGTCCGAACGTCTTTGAGGATCTTGTTAAGACCCTTTGCACGACGAATTGCTCTTGGGCATTGACACGGATAATGGTGAAGAATCTTGTCGATGAACTCGGCGAACCCGCCGCAGGAGGCAAGAGAGCGTTCCCCACAGCCAAAGCAATGGCTCGAAAGGATGAATCTTTCTATCGAGAGAAGATGCGAAGCGGATATCGCGCTCCTTACTTTGTTGAGTTGGCGGAACGCGTTTCGAGCCGTGAGATCGATCCGGAGAGTTGGCTCAACAGCGAACTTTCGACTCCGGACCTCAAGAAGGAGATCAAGAAAGTAAAAGGCATTGGTGATTACGCAGCAGATAATCTTCTAAAACTCCTGGGCAGATATGACTGCCTCGCGCTCGATTCGTGGGTTCGCGGCGGTTTTTATAAAAAGCACAATCGGGGGAAAAAGTGCGGCGACAAAAAGATCGAGAAACACTACCAAAAGTTCGGCGAGTGGCGAGGGCTTGCGATCTGGTGCGATATGACCGAGGACTGGTTCTTTGGCGAAGGACGTCGTAACGATAAGTAGCTCCATTTCTTTCGAGACGCAAAATAATACCGGTCGCAAAGGAGCCATTTTGTTAAACACTTTGACGCCGGATATCGTAAGACTTTTAACGGGCGCTGATCTTAGCCAAGTGTAGTATGATTTCCTATTGCGAACGGCAGTTGAGTTTTTTTAGATGATCGGAGCGGGCAGAGTCTTACAGGATCGATACCGAATTGACCAAAAGATCGGTCAAGGCGGTATGGGCGCCGTTTATATTGCGACCGACGAGCGATTTGCAAGCACTGTCGCGATCAAAGAAACGCTCTATATGGACGACAACTATCGCAAAGCGATAGAACGCGAGGCTCGTCTTCTAAATAGCTTAAAACATAACGCTTTACCGCGTGTCAGCGATCATTTCGAAGAGGACAACAGCCAGTTCCTTGTGATGGAATACGTCGCAGGAGAAGACCTTTCGACGATCATTGAACGCGACCAGAAACCGTTTCCCGCCGAAAAAGTTCTCGGCTGGGCGGATCAGCTTCTAGATGCGCTTGATTTCCTGCACTCACAGGTCATTCCTGTGATCCACCGCGACATCAAGCCGCAAAACCTGAAACTTACGCCCGACGGAAAGATAGTTCTGCTCGATTTCGGCCTTGCGAAAGGAAACCCGACCGACGCAGGGCATCAGACCGCTGCAAAGAGTATTTTCGGCTATTCGCGGAATTACGCGTCGCTCGAACAGATCCAGGGCACGGGAACCGACCCGCGGAGCGACCTGTATTCGCTCGCGGCGACCTTATACCACCTGATGACGGGCGTTCCGCCTGAAGATGCACTTACGCGTGCAATGGCAGTGTTGACACGAAAGCCCGACCCGTTAAAGCTCGCAAACGCTATCCGCCCGGAGATCCCGGCCGGTATCGCAGGAGTCCTTCACTGTGCACTAGCGTTGGATGCTGCTGAACGCCCCTCGACCGCCGCTGAAATGCGGCAAATGCTGCGAAATTACGAAGATCACGCACACCTCGCGATCCCGTCGGCCAACGGTGTGCAGATAACGGATGCGCCGCGGGACGTTCACTTTCAGGCGACGCGTCTAATGCCGGAGACGACAAGGGCCGTGCCGATATCGAGCGACGCGAGAACCGAAGTTCTGGATAATGCCGATTCGCACGAAACCAAACTTCGTCCTTACGTCGGCACAGAAAATGGAGCTCCACGCGGCAGAAAAAGGTTCGCGGCGATCGCGGCCGCATTGATTCTCGGCGGGTCAGCCCTTGCCCTTGGCGGCGCGTATGTTGCGAATCCGGGACTTTTTGGTTCGTCTGCGGACGAACCGATGAACGCTCAACCCGCCGCAGCACCGCCCTCCGACGCTGCGTTGGCACCTGCAGCGAACGCGAACTCCACCGATGCGAACAACACTCTCGGCGACCCGGCGATCACCGTCGAGCGAACGGGACCTGTCGAGAAGCCTCGGATGTCGGCCGATCCGAAAGGCCAGGCACCCGATCAAAAGTCCGGCAAAGTTACGATCAAAGGTGACGACGGTGATATCACTATGGACGATCTCGAGAATCCGAGTGAGATCATAATCACAAAGCGAAATCCCGACGGCAGCGTTACGACGACTAAAGTAAATCCGCCGAAACATCCGAATTCAAATACGTGGAATTTTGGCACGAAGGCTCCGAAGGCACCATTTCCATACGGCAACCCTTCCGGGCTAACGCCGCAGCAGGAAAAGCGTGTCCGCGAGGCTTGGAAAGAAAAGCAGCGGGAACTTCGTGAGCAAAATGAGCGGCAAAGGGTTCCTGACGACCCGCAAAAGCCTCAATAGATCTCGCCGGAAAGGATCGCTTCGCGAAGCCTCTCGGTCTCGATCTCCGCATCGTCAGTTTCGGGTACGAACGGCTCGTGATATACGATCTGAAGGCGCCGAAACAGCCTTGGACGTATCCAGCCTTGCGGCCAGATACGGTTTCCGCCAACGATGGTTACCGGCAGTACGGGCGATTTTCTCGCAATGGCAATTCGCATCGCGCCCGCTTTCATTTCGAGCAATTCGCCGTCTTCGACCTGCCTTGCTCCTTCCGGAAAGATCACAAGCACAGCTCCGTCATCAAGCGCGCGAAGCGCCGTTCGAAACGCCGAGGCAAAGCCCTTTGTATTCTGCGAAACGGGAAAGGCACCGAGATAGCGGATCATCTTGCCGATGAAGAACCAACCGAACGCGCCGTCAAACGCCATGAACTGCGTCTTTTGCATTATAGGCGCCGCAATCCAGAACGGATCGACGTAGGTCTGGTGATTGGCCGCCACGACGTAGCCTTCCTCGCCCGACTTCGGGATATTGTCGAGTCCGATGTATTCGATCCGCCAGAGCAGTTGACTGACGACGCGCACCGCACGCTTGAGCGATCTCGCAATTATCGGGGGCGGATATTGGAGTTCTGCCGTCACAAAAGAAAGGGATCGAGAGGTTTCAGCCAACCTGAAACCTGCACGATCCTTCTAGCTTAGCCGTAACTCTGTAGTTTCTTCAAGAAACGAGGCTTACATCTGCATGATCCGCTTCGAGATCGCCGCCGACGAGGAACATCTTCTCGGTCGGGAACCTCTGATCGACGAACTCTAAATGCAGCGAAGGAAGCTGATTCTTCCTCTCTTTGCGGTTCCGCACGACGGCGACCGAATAGAAGCGAAATTCTTCGCAAGCGACCTTGACCCGCTCACCGGGTTTTGCAGGTAGCGAACAGAGCACCGACACGCCCGTGGTGCTGATATTCTGCGTCATACAGTCTTCTTTCTGCGACGTCTTATCTGACTTCCCTTTTAATTTGGAAACGGTCATCGGAATGCTCATCCAGAAACGCGAATTGCGGCGCGGCGTGAATTCTGTCGCCGATTCGATGATGCGCCAAAGCCCGCTCGCGTGCATTCCGATGATGCGGTAGCCTTGCGCGGGATTTTCCATATGACTTTCCGGCGGTGTCTTGCCAATAAAGCCGACGCCGACATGATAGACCTGTTTGCCGTCAAGCTCCGCGCGGTTGCAGAACTGTACGACGCCGACGACCTGATAGATCTTTTCGCTGCAGTCGTACGCGCGCAGTTCCTTTGCAAGCGGCATCGTCAGCTGTATCAGCCTGCCGACGACACACGGCTGCGTGAGCGTAAAGCCCGCGCCGTTTCGGGAAATGCTGGTTACTGCGGTGATCTCTTTCCAAGGTTCGCCATCGCCGGTAACCTGGACGATCGCTTTGAGGTCAATTTCGTGACGGGCGGATGTCCGCATTTCGGGTTGGCCTGTTGGAGGAGTGTGGTCAAATTCTGTGATGCTCATTACGTTCGGGAACGACGGTCATGCTTGTCAGTTGTGTGGAAACCCTACCGATCGATTCTAATTATCCTTTTTAAGTATTTGCTTTTTTAGCCTCAGTCGATCCCTTCCAGCGGAAAAAATCGATCAATAAATTCAAGATGCAGGCGTGGAATACCGTCGGGACCGAGCCTGCGGCCGCGGACGACCGAGATGATCTTCACGTCGTGCCTGAGACTTACGACCCGCACGAATGTGCCGGCCTCCAGTTCCCATTGCGTAAAGATCGCGGCGCCGCCGTAGCTGATATTCTCGGTTACGGTCGATTCGCTCTTGATGACCTCGCCTGATTCATCAAGAAGTTCAACTACGAGCGCTTCCGGAATGTGGAATCGCGTCTGCTTTCGCAGGTCTTTCGGCAGGTCGCTGTCGTCCCCGCCAAGCTGCATTTCGCCGATATGCCAAAGCCCCTCATCCTCACGATGCGTGATGTCGTAGAGCTTGGACGGATTCGAGAGATAGTCGTCCGGCGGATTCTTTCCGATGAACGCGACGCCGCAGGCATATTGCGGATTCTCTGGGTTCGGGCTTGCGTCGATGCATCGGCGCACGAGTCCCCATATCTTGTACTGCGGCTCAGTAAAATCATAGACACGCAGTTGTCTCGGCATCGGGATCGTCAGCATTATCAGCCTTCCGCGTTTGGTCGGGCGTTTTAACAAAAAGCCTGCACCAAAGGCAGAGACATCCTGAAGCCTCGTGATCTCATTCCAAGAGACATTCCCGTCGATCTTTACTTCGACGCGGACCGGCAACGGAAGCGCGATCCTCTGAATTCTCCGATTTTCTTTTACGTAGGCGGTTGACATTGGCTTGAAGTGAAATACCGAGGTTCAGGGTAAGATCTTGACGGAATGAAGCAGGCCGCCTGTATCTCGGTGTCAGTGGTCGGTTCGGCTGATATTGGATAGGGATACCGCTCTATTTGCGACACCTTTCAGCCTACCCTAATAAATGACGGGTAGCCGTGATATTCCAGTTTCTCATCGGTCGCTCCTCAAAAAAACTCATTTTCTACGGGCTTTCAACGGTGATGATGCGCTTTGACCGGAGGCCGAAGCCTACAAGCCTTTGACTACTGCATTTCACCTTGATTTTACTGGACGAAACTAGACTTTCGGAACGGTCTGTCGGGTTGCGGGAGCGGCCTCACAACCTGTAAAATAGTATTACCTATCAGATGGAGATTTGTAAACACTTTTTTTAGCGTCGATTCTCCTTTCACAGACACTTAAGAGACCGTACTTCACGCTCTTTCGGAGACCTTTGCACACAAAATGGATTCATTACTTGAACGCGATCAAATAAATATCGAAGACGAAATGCGTCGGTCGTACCTCGACTACGCAATGAGCGTCATCATCGGCCGTGCTCTTCCTGATGCACGCGACGGCTTGAAACCCGTACACCGAAGGGTGCTTTACGGTATGTTCGAGGCCGGCAATACGGCTGGCAAAGCATATCGCAAATCCGCGCGAGCGGTCGGCGACGTGATGGGTAAATACCATCCTCACGGCGATATGGCCATCTACGATTCTATCGTTCGAATGGCGCAGGATTTTTCGCTTCGGTATCCGCTTGTCGATGGGCAGGGGAACTTCGGTTCGATCGACGGCGATAATCCGGCGGCAATGCGTTATACCGAGATCCGCCTTGCGAAGATCGCGAATGAGGTTCTCGCCGACATCGAAAAAGAGACTGTCAACTTTCAGCCGAACTATGACGATTCGCTTCAGGAACCTACTGTCCTTCCGACCAAGATCCCGCTGCTGCTCGTAAACGGTTCCGAGGGCATCGCCGTCGGAATGGCGACGAAGATTCCGCCGCACAACCTCAATGAGATCGTTACGGCAACGATCGCTCTCGTTAACGACCCGCAGATCTCGATCGACGAACTGATCAAGATGGTGCCGGGGCCGGATTTCCCGACCGCAGGCTTTATCTACGGCCGCGAAGGTATCGAAAGCGCATATCGAACGGGACGCGGCGTCATACAGATGCGCGCCAAAGCGGTTGTCGATGAGATCGGCCGCGCCGACCGCGTTCGCAGCGCCGTCGTAGTTACCGAAATTCCCTACCAGGTCAACAAAGCTCGGCTGATCGAGAAGATCGCTGAACTTGTGCAGGAAAAACGCCTCGACGGCATTTCCGAGATCCGCGATGAATCCAATCGCGAGGGAATGCGTATCGTCATCGAGCTAAAACGTGATGCGATCGCGCAGGTCGTCCTTAACAAGCTTTATAAGCTGACGGCAATGCAATCGTCGTTCGGCATTATCAACATCGCGATCCTCGACGGCCAGCCGAAGGTTTTGAATCTGAAGCAGATGCTCGAGGCATTCGTCGAATTTCGCCGCGAGGTCATACGCCGGAGAACCGAGTTCGACCTACGAAAAGCGCAGGCACGCGCTCACATCTTGGAAGGTCTGAATAAAGCGATCGACGCTCTCGACCACATCATTCCGCTGATCCGAAATGCGCGTTCGGTTGACGAAGCCAGGACGTGGCTCACGGCGAATTTCGCGACGCTGGACGAAGTAAAGAAATGGCGCGGAATCACGGGCGACAAGTCCGAAGATGCGTTCCTAAAAGACCTGCGGAAGGTTATCGCGAGCCTCGAATTCACCGAAATTCAGGCGCAGGCGATCCTAGACCTTCAGCTTCGCCGCCTATCTGCTCTCGAACGCCAAAAGATCCTCGACGAATACGCCGAGATCATCAAATATATGGCGGAACTCGAGAACATCCTCGCCAACGACAGCGTTCTGCGGCAGGTCGTGATCGACGAATTGACCGAAGTAAAGCGCCTTTACGGCGACGCGCGGCGCACTGTCATTATTGATGCAGGCGTCGATCTCAAGATCGAAGATCTGATCGCCGATGAAGAGGTCGCGATCACCGTCACGAACGCCGGTTACATCAAACGAACGCCTGTCTCGACATATTCGCGACAGGGACGCGGCGGGAAGGGACGTCTCGGAGCCACGGCAAAGAACGAAGACTTCGTCGAGCATCTGTTTACGGCTTCGACGCACGATGCCTTGATGATCTTTACCGACGACGGACAGGTCTTCAAGATAAAGGTTCACGAGATCCCGGACGCCGCCGCCGCAGCCCGCGGCAAGGCCGTCGTTAATCTCGTACAGCTTTCCTCGGAGAAGAAACTTGTTTCGACGATGGCAGTTCGCAATTTCAACGAAAAGATCTTCCTGACGATGGTCACCAAGAACGGCGTCATCAAAAAGACCTCTCTTTCCGACTATCAAAATATCCGGGCACAGGGCATCAACGCCATCAACATCGACGAGGGCGACGAACTTCTCGAAGTTATACGCACGGACGGAACCTGCCAGATCTTTGTCGCCACGCACGACGGCATGGCCGTCCGCTTCAACGAATCGGACGTTCGGCCAACAGGACGCGCGACACGCGGCGTCAAGGGCGTGAATCTGCGAAAGGGCGATTACGTCGTCGCGGTCTGTGCCGTTTCAAAAGAAGGTACGGAAAAGATACTGACCGTCTCCGAGAACGGCTTCGGCAAACAGACCCAGGTCGATAGCTATCGTCTGACAAAACGCGGCGGACTCGGCGTCATCAATATGAAGACCACCGAAAGGACCGGCAAGGTCGTCGCCGCCTTCCCTGTCGATGAGAACAGCGAAATTATGATCATCACGCAGCAAGCGAAACTCATTCGGCTCGGCGTCGATCGTATTCGCGAGACGGGGCGTTCCGCACAAGGCGTTACTCTCATCAAAACAGGCGAGGACGACCTCGTTACGTCAGTTTCCCTGCTCGCCGCTGAAGACGAATAGAGGATAGACGCTTCAAATAAAAGAGAGACCGTCCGGCCTTCCGAACGGTCTCTCTTTTTCCTATTTTCGAACTGGCGAAACGAACTTCCGATCAATTTGCGGTCCAGTTCTCCCAATTAGCGTCGGCAAGATCGAACTGTCTTCGAAGCTCCGTCCGCATATCGCGAACGTCCTGCTCCGTCACGGGTGCCGCTGCCGGTCGAGCCTGCTGTCCTCCTTGCATAGGGCGCGTCGCAGCTTGTGCGGCACGGCCCGTTCGGATCATTTCAGCGGTAATTGTCGCCTCGCGGTTCCAGATCTGCGCCGCCGTACCAACTTCGAATAAAGCTCCGCCGAACCCGAGATCGCACGTATATCTGGAACGCTGCCTTTCCCAACGCATCGTACCTGAATTTGTAAGGTGAACCGCCAATCGCCTTGTCATACTGACGTTCGCGTCATTCCAATTCTGCAGGTGCGGTCGATCGGCAACCGGTCCTCGGAACGCGCCAACGGCGGGACTCGTACCGACAGTTCGGAGTGTCTCCCAAAATCTTAACGCTTCCGGCGCAAGCGTTTGCCTTGGATCCAATTGATGGAGCCACGGATCTTCATTCTCGACAACCGTACCGTTCTCCCTAAGCCAGCGAAGTCCCGCGAAACCGAGGTCGGCGGCCATCCCGAAATTATGATTGCTCTCACCCGGTCCGGCATTGGTAACTCCGCGGCCGCTGGTGAGGAGATCGTATTGAGTCTGGAACGTTCGTCGATCGCCCTGCGGACAAACCCCGATAGCGATGCCGTGAAGCGAATGCATCTGCGTAATGCAGTTGATGACACGCGTTCGAAAGACCTGAGTGAATGTCAGCGCGTTGACGGCGTTGATCTTTGCCTGCCGCTGATTTTCCGTCGCCGCAACATACACGGTCTTTCCGCCGATAAGCACACGCATATCGCTGAAGGCCGCATCTACCTTTTCGAGCATCTTCGCCCAAGTCGGGTCGCCAGGCCGAACGAGTCCCGGCGTCGCCAGCGGATTCGCGACCGACTGCTGCGTCGCCTCGTTTACAAAGACATATTCGTTCTGAAAATCCCGGATCGCGTTGTTCGTTTTCGAGCCGACATCGCCGTCGATCTTCGTCAGATACGGCCCGGCTGGCCGCCCCGGAGCTGCGGCCCTAATGATCTTCGCGAGGATGGCCTGAACCAACGCAGAATCACTCCGCTCGTTGGTCCCGCTGTCGCCCACCGAATTGCGAATTGCTTGCATTTCTATCTTCCTCCCTGAAGCTCATTCATAGCAGGTGAATGGCAATGTCTCGACCTTTGTGGATGCCCCCGCGATCCCCGTTAAAGTGGCGTTCAAAACGACGGTCCGGCAATCGGTCCTTTTCAACCAAAAGCCGACATAAGTCGTACCATCCGTGTCTGCGGGGCCTAAAAGACTTGACGAGTCGAGGATGACCTTTTTGCGTTGATCTTTTTTGCTTGAGGAAAATGGTGTCAGGCCGCTCTCAGTCGCCACAAGCCGAACTTTGGCGCCGGTAGGTACGGGCG
>DAORTR010000092.1:0-10121 GCA_035432765.1 Pyrinomonadaceae bacterium | reverse complement strand
AAGAAAGTTCCTAACTTCGAGGAGAAAAAGTGTGAGATCAGTAAATTCATTTGCTAACGGCTTCGTAATTTTGTGCGCCGTTGTCGGCGTTTTTAGTGCAACGGTGTTCGCGCAAGGCGACGACATCATCGTCCAAAAGAAATCGGCGATGGCTGTCGTCGGCCCGAACGGATTATACTGCGGCGGCTATATCCAGTCTTCGCCGATCGCGACCGGCAACCGGATAATCGGCGGCAGCGAGGAAGCGGAGCGATATAACTTTAGCGAGAACAACTTCGTTTACATCAATATGGGTGCAAGCAAAGGCGTGAATGTCGGCGACGTTTTCAGCGTCGTGCGGCCTCGCGGACAGGTTGAAAGCCGTTGGACAAATAAGGACGTGGGTTTTTACGTCCAGGAAGTCGGTGCCCTCGAGACCGTTGCGGTCAAAGGTGATTACTCGGTCGCACGCGTAAAGTTCTCGTGCTCGAGTTTCCTGCTCGGCGACCTCGTACAGATCCGTGAGAACCGCGTTTCGCCGCTCGTCAATAATAGTGCGAAGTTCAACCAATGGGCAGATCCGACGGGCAAGGTGAACGGCCGCATTCTTATGGGCCGCGACAACAGCGAAACGCTTTCGCAGAACAGCATCGCGTACGTTGACCTCGGCAAGGAAGAGAACGTGCAGGTCGGCGACAAGCTCACAGTTTATCGAGCGCTCGGCAAAGGCAATCTGATGAAGACGCCCGAAAAGGAATCGGTCAGCGAGCGTGACGAAGGTTTTCACAGCAACACGTATCGCGGCGGCAAATTCTCGAACCAAGGTTCGCGAAAGAGCGGCGATCAGGCTGACGGTAAGATGGTTACGACGTACGACGCAAAGCGGAACCGTCCAGCGATCCGCAAGATAGTCGGCGAAGCCGTGATCCTCAACGTGAAAGAACGCACCGCCACGGTCGTTATCACTCAGAACACGCAGGAGATCCACACAGGCGACTGGGTAGAGCTTCAGTAGAAACCTCCGCATAATTTGAATCCAAGAATAGGCTGTCCGGACCGTTCAATGTCCGGGCAGCCTTTTTCTCGTTCAAGGCTGTTGCAACACGAGCGGTTCGCTTAACGAGGGATCAAGAATTCCTTGCTTCGAGAGCGCTTTAATGACTATTCGAAGTTTCGGGTGTGGGCGATGAGACTTTGTCGATCTTCAGTGTCTGCAGGAGTCCGTTCGCGTTGGCGACGTTCGCCGTAAATTTAACTACCGAGGGATCGTTCTCGAAAAAGCCGCGCCTATTCTTATAAAGCGCGATCCGGCAATTTTCGCCGCCGAAGATCACCGCGAGAACATTGCCCCATTCAAACCCCGTACCTTTTAAGGTTTGGCCGTTGGTGAGCCACGTAACGTCGTACTTGCCGCCGTTTTCTCTGATCGAGAGTGTTCCCGATATCGTTTCGCCGTTTCGACGCTGCCGAAAAAAGTTGAAATCACCAACGATTCCTTTACCGCTCGTTCGAGTCGCTCGTTCTTCAAAAACATCGTCCACATCCATGACCACACCCGAACCCGACATTTCGTACAAACCGACAACCCTGTAGAACATTGCCCCGCAGTACGCGCTAGGTTCGCCGTCCGAGAACGCAACGCCGACGTCGCCCATAAACACGCCGGTTCCAAGGAAACGGCGCCCGTCCTGCGTCCATTCCATTCGTAGAGTGTTTGTCCCGCTGCTGATCGTTAAGGGGAATTGTTCGGATTTGCCCGAAGAATCCTGAGCCTCGACCGAATACGTTCCGGGAAGCGTGGATTGGTGAGGAATATTGTCGAACTGCGAGCAGGCGAAGGTCGCGCCAACCAAAAAAGCTGCCCCTAACAGTCCAACCGATCTTGAGAGCGTGCGTTTCACCACGACTCTTACCTTACACCAATATGCCGCCGGCCGCTTTCGGCTCACGCTTTGGTGTCGGACTTTCTGACGCGTAGGAAGTATCGGAAATAGTCGAGCATTGACCAGACGGAGAGGATGACGGAGACCCAGATGCCGAGGCGGCCGACGAGGTAGCCGAAAACCTTCCAGTCGTTCGAGGTTAGCGAGAGCGTCAAGAGATCGCTGAACGCGGTTCGGACCTCTGCGACCTCCCAAAATGCGGCGGGGTAATCGAGTCCGAAATTCGAAACTGGTACGGTGCCGTTCGCGGCCGCAACCAGGAGTGCGACGATCGCGATGCATTGCGCCCACATCTTTATCTTGCCAAGCATTTGGGCTTGGATCACAATGCCTTCGGTAACGGCGATCGAGCGAAGTCCGGTGATGATGAATTCGCGGCCGATGATGATCACGACCGCCCAGGAGGGAGCAAGATGTTTCTCGACCAAGACGATGAGTGCCGCGGAGACGAGCAGTTTATCGGCGATCGGATCGAGGAATTTGCCGATATCGGAAACTTGATTTCGGCGGCGTGCGATCTGGCCGTCAACGATGTCGGTGAGCGATGCGACGATGAAGAGTACGATCGCGAAGGCGTAACCGCTGATCCCGAACGTATTTTCGGCAATTGGCGTAAGCAGAGCGACCACGATCAGCGGTACGATCAAAATTCGTGCGATTGTAAGCCAATTTGGAAGGTTCACCGCGTTACTCTCTCGCTCCTTACTCCAACGCTTACATCTTAAGTGTCCAATATGCAAACTTCAACACACGCGATAACGGGAGTCGGTGTTTTTGTAACAACAAGCCGCTGATGCGATAATTGAAGTCAAGCTACGACCACACAAAAGGAGTTTGAATCACCATATATGGCAATTGATCTAAAAGAACGCGGCGATGCTCTTGAGAACGAATATTTTCGAAACCAGGAGGCCGAGCTCCTCGCGAAGATGAAGACCAAGCTCGATGCCGAGAAAGCTGCCGAGGCCGAGAGTGCGAGTGCGCTGAAATGTCCGAAATGCGACGGCACGCTGCACGAAAAGGATTTTGAGGATATCGTGATCGACGTTTGCGATAGCTGTTCGGGCGTCTGGTTCGACGCACACGAATTCGTGAACGTCGCGATGAAGGAAGAAGGTTCAAGCTGGTTCGGCAAGTTGTTCAGCTAACGCATATGAGACTCGCTCGACCTTTCTCCATTCTTTTGCTGACCCTCGCGTTCGCAGTGCCTTTTGCTGCGCAGCAAGCGGAGGCGGCCAACTTTCGGTCGCAACTCGAGGTTCGAGAGCAGAAGCTCGATAGTAAGCTGATGGCTCGCGAAATGCCGTATCGCGTCATTCTGCCAAAAGGGTACGAGGCGGCGAAGACAGAGCGTTATCCCGTCATCTACCTGCTACACGGACTCTACGGTAGTTACACGAATTGGACCGACAAGACGAACGTCACGGAATACGCAGCGAAGTACGGCTTCATCATCATCACCCCGGAAGGGGCAAATGGCTGGTACACAGACAGCGTTTCGAAACCTAACGACAAGTATGAGAGCTACATCATCAAGGAACTGATACCCGAGATCGATAAGAAATTCCGCACCAAGGCGGATCGCGATGACCGGATCGTTGCGGGACTCTCAATGGGCGGATACGGCGCCTTGAAATTCGGATCG
The DNA here is from genome assembly GCA_035432765.1 of Pyrinomonadaceae bacterium. Lineage (GTDB taxonomy): Bacteria > Acidobacteriota > Blastocatellia > Pyrinomonadales > Pyrinomonadaceae > OLB17. Next base: position 6,554 of record DAORTR010000092.1, on the reverse strand, counting down.
AAGTATCCGGAGTTGTTCACGCTTGTCGGTTCATTCAGCGGAGCGTTCGGAACGTCGGACTTCACGGCAAAGACCGCCGGTGATATCGGCTCAACGGTCGATGTGGTTTTCGGCCCTGTCGGCAGCGAGACTCGGCAGGCGAATGACGTGTTTGCGGTGCTCGAAGCGACAGCGGACGTTAAGAAGCTCCCGTTCGTGTATCAATCGTGCGGAACGGAAGACTTTCTTTTTTCGAGCAACCGCAACCTTGACGCCCTTTTGATAAAGCACAAAGTAGCGCACGAATATCGTGAGCGTCCGGGAATACACGATTGGGCGTTCTGGGACGACCAGATCAGGGAATTCCTCGCTGTTGCCGATCGCTATCTCGCCGCTCAAAAGAAATAGACAATGCTGAACTTTGCGATCGAAACGGCTCGTGATGCCGGCGCTATCTTGCTCGAGAAATTCGGTCGAAAGATCAAGATCTCAAAGAAGGGCGATATTGACCTCGTAACCGAGGCCGATCTTGCCAGCGAGGCTTTGATCATCGAAAGGGTAAAGTCGCACTATCCGAAGCACGCGATCCTTGCCGAAGAGAGCGGCGAGGCCATTGTTAAGGGTAGCGATACAACGTGGAAATGGATCATCGATCCGCTCGACGGCACCACGAACTATGCTCACAATTATCCCTGCTTTTGCGTAACCCTCGCGCTTGAACACCAAGGCGAGGTCGTCATCGGCGTTACCTATGATCCGACGCGCGATGAGCTTTTTGCTGCCGAAGCAGGTGGCGGCGCCACGATGAACGGCAAGCCGATACGCGTCTCTTCGATCGACAAACTCAGTGATTCGCTGCTTGTAACAGGCTTTCCCTACGATATCAAGGAACGCAAGGAACCGGCGCGGCACCTGCACGAACTTCTAATGCTCTCGCGGGGCGTTCGACGCGACGGATCGGCGGCGATCGACCTAGCATACGTTGCGTGCGGGCGTTTTGAGGGTTTCTGGGAAGAAGGCCTGAATCCTTGGGATGTGGCGGCGGGAACGCTGTTGGTCAAAGAGGCCGGCGGCCAGGTATCGTATTTTGACGGTTCGGTGTTGGATATATATCGTCCGCCGCTTGCCGCCAGCAACGGCCTTATTCATAGCCAAATGATCGCAGTTCTTACGTAGGCCGCGATCTGTGGTAGTCTGATTTTTTCATTTATGGCATGGTTTCGCAGGGAAAAGCCGAAGATCGCAGACGGCGAACCCGAAGAAAAACGCACGGTCAATACTGAGGGTATTTTTGTTAAATGCCCCGAATGTGACAACGCGCTCTACAAACGCGAACTGACCGAATCGCACGAGGTCTGCACGCATTGCGGTTATCATTTTCGATATTCTGCGATGGATCGGCTCGCGCTCGTCTTTGACAACGAAGAGTTCGAGACGCTTGACGAGAATATAACATCCGGCGACCCGCTTGAATTTTTTGATTCGAAACCGTATCCCGACCGCGTGAAGCAGGCAAAAGCCTCGTCGGGGCTCGACGAGGCCGTCGTTACTGCAAAGGGCACGATCGGCGGGCACAAAGTTTACGCCGGTGCGATGGATATGTCGTTCATCGGCGGTTCGATGGGGTCGGCCGTCGGCGAAAAGCTTACGCGTGCGATCGAATACGCACTAAAGGATAATGCGGGCGTGGTAATCTTCTCGGCTTCCGGCGGCGCACGTATGCAGGAAGGAACCCTGAGCCTAATGCAGATGGGCAAGATCTCCGCCGCTCTTTCGATGCTGCACGAAGCGGGTTTGCCTTTTATCTCCGTCCTAACAGATCCGACGACCGGCGGCGTGACGGCGAGCTTTGCGATGCTCGGCGACCTGAATATCGCCGAACCGAAAGCGCTCATCGGCTTTGCCGGCCCGCGTGTGATCGAGCAGACTATCCGTCAGAAACTTCCGAAAGGCTTTCAGCGAAGCGAATTCCTGCTCGAGCACGGAATGATCGACATCGTCGTCGATCGTCGTGAGTTGCGCGACACGCTCATTCGATCTCTCGATTTTATGATGTCGGACAAAAAGGCGGCCTAAGATATGGGACTGAACGAGACGCTTATTAAGATATACGATAGGGATATCTTGAAACTTCGCGAAGAGGTCGAGAAATACGGCGACGAGGCGGACCTTTGGAAGAAGCACGGCGATCTGCCGAATTCGGGCGGTACGCTTGCTCTGCATCTTTGCGGTAATTTGCGGCATTTTATCGGCGCGATCCTAGGTAAGTCCGGTTACGTCCGGGATCGCGATGCAGAGTTCGCGATGCAGAATGTCCCACGCGACGCGATCCTCTCCGCGATCGACGAAACTCGCGAGGTCGTTACCGCGACACTCGCAAAACTTGCCATTGACGATCTTGCAAAAACCTACCCGATCGAAGCTCTCGGCTATCCGATGACGACGGAGTATTTCCTCGTGCATCTCGCGTCGCATTTGAGCTATCACCTCGGACAGATCAATTATCATCGGCGGTCGCTGGGTTCGTGAATTTCGCCGTATCTGAGCAATATCTCCTTTCGCTCGGCAATGAAGTTTCCGCAATGAAGCTCGGCCTCGCGAGTATGCGGCGGCTGCTCGGAGAACTTGGCGATCCGCAGGCAAAATTCCTTAAAATTCAGATCGCGGGGACGAACGGCAAAGGATCGACGTGCGCGTTTCTCGACGCAATGCTGCGGTCGGCGAAGCTGAACGTCGGCCTTTACACTTCGCCGCATCTTGTGTCGATGACCGAACGCATCAAGGTTGACGGCGTGGACATCGACGAGCGGGAATTCGCGCGTCTTGCGACGCGTGTGAGACGGGCGAGCGAGGCGCTCGTCGAGCGCGAAGAACTCGATTCGGTACCGACATATTTCGAGCAAGTGACGGCGATCGGGCTGCTTGCATTCGCGAAAGCAAAGGTCGATGTTGCTATTCTCGAAACAGGCCTCGGCGGCAGGCTAGATGCGACGACCGCCGCAGACGCCGAGATCGCGGCTATCACGCGGATAGACCTCGATCATGAGAAATATCTGGGCCGCACTCTTTCGAAGATCGCTGTGGAAAAAGCTGCGATCATTCGCCCACACACTCAATTTGCCGTACTCGGCGAGCAAACAGCGAAGGTTCGACTCCAGCTCGCGCGACATTGTTGCGAGGACGATGTGCGGTCGATCGACGCCGGTGCGACGCGCGTCAATGTCGAAAAGGACGGCGTCGAATTTACGACCCAGCGCGCGACATACCGTGTCAAGAAACTTGGACTTGCGGGTGAACATCAGATCGAAAATGCGAAAGTTGCGATCGCTGTCGCGGAAAATATATTGAGCACGTTCAAGAACACTCGCAAGAACATCGAGAGCGGACTCCGAGTCGCGAGAAATCCCGGGCGGCTCGAAAGGATCGGACGCTTTCTGCTCGACGGTGCCCATAATCCGAGCGGCATTGCAGCCTTGGCGGATCATATCCGCAAACATATCGACGCGCCCGTAACGACGATCTTTGCCGCAATGGAAGATAAGAATTCGCGTGTAATGATGCGTGAGTATTTTCCACTTGCGCGGACGATCGTTTTGACCGAGGCGGCAAATTCGCGTTCGACGCCGTATCAGGAATTGCTTGAGAAAATGCCTGATGGCATTTCGAAGGAGCGTACGTTCGCGACGGACAACGTCGCTTCGGCGCTGCAAGTTGCGCTTACCGCCGACCCCGAAGCTGTTATCGTCGTTGCGGGTTCGCTGTATCTCGTCGGCGAAGTTCGCGCTCGACTTGCGCCGTGATGCCGCAGTTTGAAAATTGCGTGATTCCATCTAAAATCGAAGTTTATGCCTCAACTAGTACTTATCCGTCACGGCGAAAGCGAGTGGAACAAGGAGAACCGCTTCACCGGCTGGAAAGATGTCGATCTCTCGGACAAAGGCCGTATGGAAGCTGCCGCTGCCGGTAAACTGCTGAAAGCAGAAGGGTTTACGTTCGATGCAGCCTATACGTCGGTGCTCAAACGCGCGATCCGCACGCTCTGGATCGTGCTCGATGAGATGGATCTGATGTGGCTGCCCGTAACGAAAACGTGGCTCTTGAACGAGCGTCATTACGGCGCCTTGCAAGGGCTGAACAAATCGGAGACCGCTGCGAAATACGGCGACGAGCAGGTCCTCATCTGGCGCCGAAGCTACGACGTTCCGCCCGGCGAACTCGGTCCTGAAGACGAACGCTATCTTGGCAACGATCCGCGATATGCTTCTATAAGGGACAGATTCCCTAGGACGGAATGTTTGAAAGACACGGTCGCCCGCGTCGTTCCGTTCTTTGAGAGCGACATCGCGCCGCAGATCCGCGAAGGACAGCGTCTCATCATTGCGGCGCACGGCAACAGTCTGCGTGCTCTCGTCAAATACCTCGATAATGTCGCTGACGATGAGATCGTCTCGGTAAATATTCCGACGGGCATCCCGCTCGTTTACGAACTCGATGACGATCTTAGGCCGGTCAGCAGCCGCTATCTCGGCGATCCTGAAGCTATCAAAGCCGCTCAGGACGCCGTCGCAAGTCAGGGAAAGGCTAAGTGAGCAGAACGCCTTATGCGCGGTAAGTTTCTTGTATGAGCAATTCTTTTAAGGGCCTAAAATATGCTCTGACCTTAGGCTCTGACCCGCAAAATTTTCTCGGGAAATGGTGGATCCCGTCTGTCCTGAAGAGGCTTCCCGAAGGCAAGCGGCGAATTTGGGCGTTGCGTGTGCTCTCGCTCAGTCCGCACTATTTCTTTGGCGACGATCCCGGTGAGAGGACGCTTGACGAGAATCTTGAGGTCAGATATCGAGACGGTCTGCGCTCGCGCGCGAAGATCTGCGAATTTATTCTCGCGGACGTTCTTAAGGCGGAGGATGTCGTCTTGGATTACGGCTGCGGGCCGGGATTCTTGGCAGTGAATGCCGCAAAGCTGGTTAAGAAACTCTACGCGTGTGATATTTCTGCCGGCGCGCTCGCCTGTGCAGAGATCATAAATCCCGCTTCCAATCTGACGTATGTGCGAGCGGACGAGGCCGGAATGCTGACCATTCCGGATGCGGGCATCGACGCCGCGTACAGTTTCGCAGTGATCCAGCATCTGACGGATGAGACGTTCGAGCGGGTTCTTACCAATTGCGGCAAAAAGGTGAAACCCGGCGGCAAACTTGTGCTGCATATACAGCTTTCCGACGAGATCTGGAAGACGGAAGATGAATGGAAGGCGGACACGAGCGTGAAAGGGAAATTGAAGTTCCGTTACGGACTGCATTGTTTTGGCAGAACGGCGGAGCATCATCGCGAACTCGTTGAAAATCACGGATTTACAGACATTCGGATCGAACCGCTTGCTGCGGAAGTCGCTGCTGAATTGAACGGAACAAAGGCCGAAGCGATGCTTTTCGCAACTAGAACCGAATAGCGAAAGTCCGGCGGTAGAACCGCTCTCATTAAGACAAGTCAATGGTAAAGAAGGTCATTTTTATCGCGTTAGTGATCGCGTGCCTTACGCCGTGGGGTTCGCCGCCGATCGCGCTCGCTCTGGGCATCATTCTCGCGCTTTCCGTCGGCACTCCTTTCCCGGAATTGAGCGGTAAGCCAACGAAATACCTGCTTCAGGCTTCGGTCGTACTGCTCGGTTTCGGGATGAACCTTAGTGCCGTCTTAAAGGCTGGGCGCGACGGTATTTTGTTCACGATAGCGACGATATTCGGGACGCTTATTCTTGGTTGGCTGCTTGGGCGTTTTCTGACGATCAACGAGAAAACGTCGGCGCTTGTGTCATCCGGAACGGCGATCTGCGGCGGCAGTGCGATCGCGGCGGTCGGCCCGTCGATAAAGGCCGACACAGAGCAGATGTCGGTCGCTCTCGCTACGATCTTCGTGCTCAACTCGGTAGCTCTCTTCGCCTTCCCGGTCATCGGGCATCTTCTGGGTTTGTCGCAGACGCAATTCGGCGTTTGGGCTGCGATCGCCATTCACGACACGAGTTCGGTCGTCGGTGCCGCCGGAACATACGGCACCGAGGCACTAGCGATCGCGACCACTGTTAAGCTTGCGCGTGCGTTGTGGATCGCTCCCATCGCACTGCTTTTCGCATACATCTACCGTGATAGATCGAGCGATTCGAAGATGAAGCTCACCATTCCCTGGTTCATCTTTCTCTTCCTGCTCGCGACCGTTATTCGAACGTATATGCCCGCGACCGTGCCGCCGAGCATCTTCGATTCGCTCGTAGATCTCGCCAAAGCTGGAATGACCCTGACATTGTTCCTGATAGGAGCAAGCCTTTCGCGTAAAACGCTGAAGGCAGTCGGCGTACGGCCGCTTGTGCAGGGAATTATTCTCTGGATCGTGATCTCGATCGTCGGGCTTTGGTCGGTGATGAGCCTTCTGGGTTGAAATGTATTGACAGCGAAACCCGCTTTTTACTCGCCTCTCTTACGTGATAAAATACTCGTTTCGGCATTGGGCAGAATTGCCGCCCTTAAGAGATGAGTATCAAGCAGATCAGCGTTCGCGGTGCGCGCCAGCACAATCTACGAAAT
>DAORTR010000091.1:0-10339 GCA_035432765.1 Pyrinomonadaceae bacterium | reverse complement strand
TTCGAAACGCCGGTCGTCTCAGGCAACGTCTCGTTCTACAACGAAACGGACGGCCGCGGCATCCTCCCGACGCCCGTGATCGGAATGGTCGGTGTCGTAGAGGACGTCCGCAAGCTCGTAACGCAAGGTTTTAAGGCGGAAGGCGATATTATCGCCCTTCTCGGCACGACGGGCAATGACCTGTCTGTGAGCGAATTCGCGGCGACGGTCGCCGGACTTTCGTTCGAGGAGATGGCGGCGAAAGGTGCCGTTCCGCGACTCGATCTCGAAGTCGAAAAAAAGGTGCAGGACGCGTGTCTAAAACTAGCCGACGAGGGCCTGCTCAAGTCCGCACACGATTGTTCGGACGGCGGACTGGCGGTTGCTCTCGCGGAATCCTGCTTCTCATCGCTAGGCCGCGAGGCGGTCGGCGCCGAGATCACGCTGTCGAGCGATGGCCTCGCAAAGGAAGCAGTTCTTTTTGGCGAATCTCCGTCGCGCATCATCATCAGCTTTGCAGCGGGCGACCTCGACAAGGTGAAGGCCGCTGTCGGTGAATGTCCGTTCGAGGTGATCGGGAAGGTCGCGGGTGCGAACCTCAAGATCAGCGTCGATGACGGCGTCGCGATCGACGCGGCGGTGTCAGAACTCGAAGGCATCTGGAAGAATTCGCTAGCTGGAGAGCTCGAGAGCTAAAGACAAAGAGGCCACGAATACACGAATCAAGTCAGGGAACGGGGCTTGCCGCATTGCAGTGCGGGCGGGGTTCTGGCGTCAGAAAACCGCCAGTGTTGCAAAATACGCAACCGATCCCGACCGAGGCGATATTATCCCGGAACAATGGAGCCTGCGACAGCAGGCGACAGCAGGCGACAGGGTTCGGAGGCGTCGGGCGGAAGGATTTGCGAACCGGACTTCAGCTCCGTAGGAGCGGAATGTTTGTAGTACAAGCCGCAAAATGAACTCCGAAGCTCCGTAGGAGCGACAGAGGATTTGTCGGCGGCCAAGCCGCCTCCGACGATGGTGTTGGCAATCGCGTGCTACAAACATGCGGCTCCTACGGAGCCAAAGCATTCACAATTCATCGCTCACCGCTCACCGCTCACCGCTCACAATTCACCATTTCACGAACGGCACTAGGGCGGGAACTTTTTCTTTCCATGCGAGGAAGTCGGCGCCGAATGCGTCGCTTAGGAGACGGTCTTCGCTTGCGGTGCGAATTCGCGTGCCGATGAGGAACAGGCACACACCGACGATAAGAGCGATCCAGTGGCTCATCACGAGGGCGGTCGCGAGCATCATCGCGAAAAATGCCGTGTAGATCGGATGCCGCACGATGCCGTAAACGCCTGTAGTGATCAGCTCGTGGCCTTCGATAAGACGTGCCTGCAGGGCGAACTGTTTGCCGAGCTCCTTGACGGCCGAACGGGCGAACAAGATCGCCCCGATCATCAGTAGGATAGCGAGCGTCTCGAACACGATGTTGAGCAGATGCTGCCCTTCGACAAGCGGCGAAGAGAAGGGTACGCGATAGAACGTCCAAACGACGCCGACCGCAACGGCCTGCAATGCGATCCCGGCAAAGGACTGCGGTGCTCGTTTGCGGTCCGGAGCGGCCGCGGGCTGTCGCCCGACAACGAACACGCCCAAAAAGACGATCCAGGCCGGGATCAATGCCATGAACGCCGCAATCGAAATGTAGTGGGAAATTTCTTGCATTTTGGAATTCAAAAATTCTAGATCGGCTGGTTAAGGGCACACTTTCTCAGCGTTTGCGGGCGCGCCGAGACGGGATCTTTCGAAGCTCTTGGTAGAACTTACTTTGACGCAAGTCCCATTTCATCTCTTTTCGTAGTTCACCCTTGGGATCGAACACATATGTATCGAATATCTTCCACGCCCTATTCTCCTCGCCAATAAAAAGCAGGTCGGCGGTCAGACTAAGGGCACTTCGCGAAATGGAGAATGCGGATTCAGTCTCCTTTGATGTGCCAAGTTCGGCCTTCTTCTCAGCCAGCCATTTCTCGGTACTCCTCATTTCCGCAAGAACAAAGTCTTCCACAATTCCTTTTGCGGGCATATAGCGGCGTTTTTTGCTGTCGTATCTGAAATATGCTTTTGGCTCGGGCGAACAAGTACCACAGTCGCCGGCAAAATATCTGAACGACGAATCGTATTGAGCAAGCTCATATATTCCGTCACCATCAGCGTCGAATATTTCCATTGGATCACGAAATCGCCCGAACTCCTCACTCCTAAAAATTACTCTTGGCACCTTACCATTGATGTCGACTATCCAATAATTGGTGCAGCAAGGGCCGCCGGGTCCGGTCGCCACAATATAGAGCTGTTTTGATCCATTACCAAGCAATTTTGACTCGGCGACAAAAAAGGTGTGATAGGTATCCCAATGGTTTGCGGTTCGGATATTAAGCAAAGTGCGCCCATTTTTATCCAGCCGCAAAGGCATATTGCCTTTTGTATGAACGGAATAGCCGGCGATATTCATCGACTTGTCGACAGGGCTTCTTTCCGAGCCAAGCTCGATGATCTTCTCCGGTTCGGGAGGAAATATCATATCGATCGTCTTTTGCGGATATTCTTCTTGTTGTGAGTACTCAGAATCGCTTACTGCCGTTGCCGGTGCATCCACACCATCAAATTTGTATGCCGTCGAGGTGCTCGCGTCGGTAGGAAGGCTTGTATCTTTCGCACTAAGAATCGATTCGGTTGTCGAGCACGAGGCAAGGAGAAGAGAAACTGCGAAGACAATAGAGGCGCGGAGCATAATAAACTCAAGCATATTCCTGTAAGGGGAAAGCCGCAATAGCTTATTCCGCGGTTTTCACGGAAGATAGTTAAAGCACGATGACTGCCGGCGTTTATCTGCACATACCATTTTGCAAGTCGCGGTGTTCGTACTGCGATTTTGCGACGGACGTTTATCGCGAGAGCGGTGCGGTCGAGCGGTATGTCGATGCACTTTGTGCGGAAATTCAAAATTCAAAAATCGAAACTCAAACTTTGGTTGACACGATCTATTTCGGCGGCGGAACGCCGTCGCTGCTCGCTGTCGAGCGGCTTCGTTGGATATTGGAGGCCGTCGATGAGCAGTTCGACGTTGCGGACGGCGCAGAGATCACGATTGAGATGAATCCTGCGACGGTAACGCCCGAGACGCTCGCGGGCTATCGCGATGCCGGCGTGAACCGTGCGAGCTTTGGCGTGCAGACGTTCAACGACCGCGATCTGAAGCTGCTCGCTCGCGGACACGATGCCGGCGACGCTCGAAATACGTTCAAGATGCTCCGCGATGCAGGATTCTCGAACGTGAGCTTCGACCTGATCATCGGCCTGCCCGGCCAGACGCTCGATGATTGGCGGCGGAATCTCGACGAGGCTCTAACGCTAGACCCTGAGCACCTGTCGCTCTATATTCTCGAAGTTCACGAGGCGACGCCGCTCGCCGAACAGATACGCAGCGGCCGCCGACCGGTGCCTGACGAAGAACGCGCCGCCGAAATGTACGAGCATCTTCTTGACCGCATCGAGACGACGGAATTCGAGCAGTACGAGATCTCGAATTTCGCTAAACGCGGCTTTGCGTCGCGGCACAACACGAAATACTGGAGGCTCGGCGCGGTTTATGGCTTCGGCGTGTCGGCACATTCTTTTGACGGTAAAACTCGCTCGTGGAATGTCCGTGATACTGCCGAGTATGTTGCGGCGGTCGAGAGCGGAATCTCGCCAGAAGCGGGTCGTGACGTTCTTGGCTATGAGAAGCTCGCAGGCGAACGGGCATTCCTCGGCCTGCGGCTTAACGAAGGGCTTTCGCTTCGAGAATACAAGACACGAACGGGTATTGATCTGAACGCGAAATACGTCGGCGAACTCGAACGTCTCGCCGACGCGGGGCTGATAGAATTCGCAGGCGATCGCCTAAGGCTTACGCGACGCGGAATGCTGTTCTCGAACGAGGTCTTCGCCGTCTTTGCCTAGGCCGCCGTCGCACCGGCCGGCGAGACCGAGAGGTGCGTTCGCGCTTCCCAAAGCTCGGGGAAGAATTTCTTCGAGAGTGTCGTCCGTAAATAGCCGACGCCGTCCGAGCCGCCTGTGCCGCGTTTCATTCCGAGCATCCGCTCGACCATCAGAACGTGATCGTAACGCCAGCTCGAGATCAATTCATCGTGCTCGATCAGAAGATCCTGGAGCAGATAGAGTTCTGCGTATTTCTCAGGGTGCGTGAGTATCTCGACGATCGACGCGATCCGTTCTTCGTCCGAACCGACAGCAAGATCCTTACGTTCGAGCAGGCTCCAGAACGCATCAGCGACCGACGGAGAGTTGAAACGCTTTGTGAGCCTTTCGTACGCGAGATCGTCGTGCTTGAAGGTCTCGAGGATCCGCTCGTCTTTCGCTCCGGAAGAGAATTCGAGTTCGCGGAACTGCATTGACTGGAAACCGCTCGCGGGATTGAGCTTATCGCGAAATTCGAGGAAGCCGATCGGCGCCATCGATTCGAGAATGTGTATCTGCGTCACGAGGATCTTCTCTATCGAGATCACGCCGCGAAGGCTGTGATTCGCACGGAAGATGCGGCCCTCAGCGAGCCAGCCGAGAACGGCATCGACCTCGTGGAGGATCTGCTTGAACCAAAGCTCGTAGGTCTGATGAATGACGATGAAAAGTAGTTCGTCGTGACTGGTCGGTTCTGACAGCGTTTCCTGCAGCTTGATGAGCTCGTGAACCTTCAGATATTTGTTGTAGGAGAGCGGCGCGTTGCCGCCGTAATTCTGATTCATATTAGGTTACCTCGATAATTCGATCGGTTCTGCTAATCTTCGGCGAGTAGAGAGCTTAAGTCAATTTGACCGTCCAACGCATTTACCCCAAAAAGGCTCTTGACAGCACCATTGATTTTCGATAAATTCCTTTCGTCAAACTAAAAACACCGAACCATTCATTACGGATCTTGCAGTTTAAGATTTGTTTGTTTTTAGAACGAATGAAGCAGGATACGCGCGCTTACCCTTTGTCGGGTGGCATCGGCGCTTGTCAGGATCTGATCTGCTCTTTCGCAGCGACAGCTTTTTTGGAGAAGCGTCACCCGCACCTCTCCGCACCAGCCAAAACGGAATTTTTGTTTTACTTCTAGGAGGAGTTTTTTTGATGTCAAAGACAGTTGGTAAAGTAAAGTGGTTCAACAATGCAAAGGGTTACGGGTTTATCGAACAGCCGGGCGAACAGGACATTTTCGTCCATTACAGCGCGATCTCCGGTGACGGCTACAAGAGCCTTATTCAGGGGCAGGAAGTCGAATTCGAAGTTACCAACGGGCCTAAAGGCCCTCAAGCCGAGAATGTTGCGTCCCTTGCAGCCGCGGCAGCGTAGTGTGTATAGAGTTCGTAGAGTTTTGAGTTCATAGAGTTGGCAGAAACACGACCGAGACAAAGGCACTGACCGATAGGGAGTGTGCCGGAAGTCACTAGATCAGGTAAACGAAAAGCTGAAAGGAACATTTGTTCCCGACAGCTTTTTTTGTGTTTGTAGAGTTTGTGGAGTTCGTAGAGTTTGTGGAGTTTGTGGAGTTTGTTTCTCTGCGGGAACTTCTGGCTAAAAAGCAAAGAACATCTGGGGGATAAATATTGTTTAACCTTTCTAAAACATTTTGTGGAATATCTTACGGCTTAGGCGTTTCTTTTCTAAAGGAGGCAATGGCTAAGGCTTTGCTTCCGAAGACGCGAACGGGGATATCCAACACCGGTCCACAACGCAAATGGCCGAATTTCCCGCTCAAAACCCTTTCCAACCTGACCAAAACTTGAGAATAATGAGAAGAAGCAACCTGCTTATTTTGGCGACCTGTCTTTTAGCTTGTGTCCCTACCTTTGCACAAGAAAGACAGCGATATTCCCTAGACAATTTTGACATCGCGAGGGGCGTTCACGTAACGCCGAAGCCGACGCCCGAACCGGTATTGGCACGCAGCCGCCGCTCGAAAAATTCAAGATCGAGACTCGTCGAAAAGACAGCCATGGTACGGCCGAGTGGTTCCGAAGGCCTCGCCGACCGCGAGATCGCACGCACATTGACGTCGAATCTTCCGGCAACGCGCCTAATGATGGGATCGGTAGTCGGAATGAAGGGCTTTACGACGGGCGACGCCGCGATCGATTCGTACATTGTGGATTCGAGCCGCAGATACCGCATCGACCCTCTCCTGATATATGCGCAGATGCATCAGGAATCGTCCTTCAAGCTGCGGGCGCTCTCGAATAAAGGTGCGAGCGGCCTGATGCAGCTTATGCCCGGCACGGCACGCCGTATGGGCGTAACGAACATCTACGATCCGAAGCAGAATATCGAGGGCGGAGTGAAATATATGCGGCTTTTGCTCGATCTTTTCGGGCAGGACGTGAATCTCGCGCTTGCGGGCTACAACGCCGGCGAAGGCGCGGTGATGAAGTACGGCAATTCGATCCCGCCGTACAGCGAGACACGCGAATACGTTCGCCGAATATCGTCGCGATATCTCTCGATCTCAGACGGCACGTATGCCAGCACCGTCAAAAAAGTCTCGAACAGCAAAGCGCTAAAGATGGAAGAAAAGAAGGCCCGCGACCTTGATTTTCAACAAGATGCGGTCGTTATTCGCACGGCAGACGGGCGTATGCGCCTCGTGAATCAGTAAAGTTCCTGCAAGTTTCCCACAGCTCTTCTCCATTGGTCCTTCAAAAGACATGGCGGCCGGATGCGTTGTCCGACCGCCTTTTTTTGTCCTGCAGAACCGGCGCGGATCTTCGGCGAGATCCGTAACGAGTTTCGTAAGGAAGACAGAGTCAGCGGGGCCGGCGAATGCGCTCCGGTTGCCTCGAAAACAGTTCGGGCATAAAATCGTTGTAAATATGAATTATCAAGACAACGTACTTGAACTTATCGGGAATACGCCGTTGGTCCGGATCAATAAGCTTACAAAGGAAAGGAAGATCAAGGCGCAGGTATTTGCGAAGATGGAGAGCCTGAATCCGGGTTATTCGGTTAAGGACCGCATCGGCGTGTCGATGATCGATTGGGCGGAAGAAAAAGGCGTCCTAAAGAAAGGCGGCACGATCATCGAGGCTACGAGCGGGAACACGGGCATCGGGCTTGCGTTGACGGCGGCTGTTCGCGGGTATAAGTGCATCTTCGTGCTGACGGAAAAGGTTTCGATCGAGAAGATGCGGTATCTAAAGGGTTTAGGGGCGGATATCGTAGTTTGCCCGGCGGCGGCTAAGGCCGGATCGCCCGATCATTACGTTGAGACCGCAAAGCGTATCAGCGAGGAGACGCCGGGTTCGTTCTATCCCGACCAATACAATCATCCAGCGAACCCCGCGGCGCACTATTCTACGACAGGCCCTGAGATCTGGCGCGATACCGAGGGCAAGATCACGCATTTTGTCGCAGGGATCGGCACGGGCGGCACGATAAGCGGCACAGGCCGATATTTGAAAGAGCAGAATCCGAAGATCAAGGTGATCGGCGCCGACCCGTACGGTTCGATCTTCAAGACATACAAAGATTCGGGGCATGTTCCGGAAACGACGCCGTATCTCGTCGAGGGCATCGGGCAGTCGGTTCCTACGGGAAATGCCGATATGACGACGATCGACGAGGTCGTAAACGTCACGGATCGCGAGTCATTCGACATCGCGCGTCAGCTTGCGCGCACGGAAGGCATCTTTTGCGGCGGCTCGACGGGCACGAATTTGGCCGGGGCCTTCAAGGTCGCGAAAGACCTCGATGAATCGGCGGTGGTCGTGTTCATCGTGGCCGACACGGGCGAGCATTACCTGACGAAATTCCATTCGGACGAGTGGATGAAGGAGAAACTGCTGCTCGAACCGCAGCGTATAACCGCAAGTTTGATCGCCGACACGAAGAGCGAAAATTCGCCCGCAGAACTGATCTCGGTCGCCCCGGATGACATCGTAAGCGACGCTCTTACGCGGATGACAGGCGCGGGGATCACGCAGATGCCGGTGCTTGAGGACAATGTTCCGGTCGGCTCTTTTCACGAGAGTTCGATCCTGGCAAAACTCCTCGGCGACAGGGAATTGTTCAGCGCAAAGGTCTCCGAGATAATGGACAAGAGCTTTCCGGTCGTTGCGGTCGATACGAGCCTAAAGGTCATCAAGGAAAAATTGCAAAAACATCCTGCGGTTCTCGTCGAGGATTTTAAGCGGATTACGGGTATAATCACTCGGTCGGACGTTTTGGATATTCACGACTAGCCTTTTTTCACGCGCAAATGAGCGACGCTTGGCAAATGCAGGAGCCGGTATTTCGCACCTCTGACGGCGAGGTCGTCGAGCCTCGTGCAAAGGATGCGGCGGCGGTGCCGGTTCCGCAAAGGCAGACGGCTGCGGTGAACGAGGATGCGTCCGCGCTCGAGGCTCTGTACGCGCCGCCGGAGAATATTAAGCCTGCAAATGCCGCGCCGGAACCGGAGCCGATCGTCTTTGCCGAAGCGGCGCCGGTCGCCAAAGACGCAGCCGGAGCGATCATCGATCAGCCTTATGTTTCCGAAGAATATGCCGTCGATGAGATAAAAGCCGCGGTCGCCGCCGCTACGACGCCAAAGAGTTCGACCGGCGGTTTGATCTTCAAGCTGCTCGCTGCGGCCGTCGTGCTCGGAGCTTTGGCGGTCGCCGTCATCTTTCTTGCTTGGTTCCTTTTTATGCGGCCGGCGGAATAGTTCCCGACGGTGTCGGGAAATTGGAACCTTAAGCCGTGAAGATATAGTTCCCTCCAATGCAGTTCGCAATCCTGAAAACTGAAGACGGCGAGTTCGAGTTGTCTAAACCCGTAACTTCGATCGGGCGCACGTCCGAGAATGACGTTGCTTTTACAGGCGACGCGAATATCTCGCGGTCGCATGCCGAGATCGAACTGCGCGACGGTATCTATTATTTGATCGATCCTGGGAGCAGCAACGGGACGACCGTCAATGGAGACGCGGTGAAGGGCGAAATTCAGCTCACAGACGGCGATAGGGTCGTTTTCGGCGGCTCGGCCAATGCAGAGTTCCTATTCGACTCCTCGACGCCTCAAACGGCCTCTGACGGCGTTCCGGCCGGGGCGGACGCTCCGTCCGCAGGCTCGTTGGGCCAGACGGGCGGAAATCCGCTTTCGGACGCAGGCGGGCAGATCGGGTATCAGGCCGATTATGCCCTGAACCAAGGCCTCTACGATGTCGGAAGCTCCGTTCGGGCCGGTGTGACCGGTTCGGCCGGCTCGGCGGCAAGTTCAGCAGGTTCAGTCGGTTCGGCGGGCGTTGCGAGTTCGGCAGGCGCGGCTGCGACTGAAACAGCGGCCGCAGGTTCAGGCTCGACCGTGCTGGTCGCGGGCCTCGTCGGCGGATTGGCGGTCGTCGCGATGGTCGGCGCCGGAGCGTATTACTACACACGCGGGGCCTCGGCGTGCGGCGCTACCGCGAAGATCCTCAGCCCGGCGCAGGGCGAAACTCTCAATAAACCGACAGACGTTCGGCTCGAGATATCGGACGCTGACGGATGCGTCGCAAAGGCCGTCCTTTTTGTCGATCAAAAGGCGGTCGCGCAGGCCGAACCGCCGAATTTCAACGCCCAGATCGATCCGCAGGGTCTTCCAGAACTCGCCGACGGCGACGTGCATGACCTTACTGTCGCTCTTTATGACAAGGACGGCGGCGAGGCCGTTCAGGCGAGTACGGTAATGCTCGCGTTCGATTCGCGCTCGGTCGTAAAGCCGGAAGAGCAAAAGACTCCGCAGACCGGCCCTTCACAGCCGCCGCAAAATCCGACTGTCGCAAAAGTTTCGCTGCTTGATGTGCAAAAAATGTCGCAAGCGCTGGTCAAACAGTTTACGGGAGGCCGTGCATACGACCTCTCGGATAAGCAGTTTATGCAGGAGATCCAAAAGCGTACGGCGGAATATGCCGTTCCGGGTTACACGGAAAGGGCCGCGAAATACCGCGACGCGATAAACGTCGCGTTCACGCACGAGCAGAATCTCGACGCGCCGCTCGGTTTTATTCTCGCAATGAGCCGCAGCCATTTTGATCCTGCGAAAAAAGGCGATCTTGCCGGGCTTTGGCAAATGAGCGATTCTTTCGTCGCCGATAATAAATACAACGGTTCGTGCGGGACGGAGACGATCGCCGACCCGGCGCAGAATTGCGCGGCGAAGGCTTGCGCTTTATATATGAAGGCCCTTGTTTTCGGTGTCTTTGACGCGGATCCCGTCTATGCGGCCGCCGCTTTCGGCAAGGCGCCGGCCGAGGCTGCGACCTGGAAGGCGACATTTACTGCTGACAGGTCGAAGATTTGGAGTAATATAA
>DAORTR010000090.1:0-10370 GCA_035432765.1 Pyrinomonadaceae bacterium | reverse complement strand
GTTTGTGCGAACGAGATCCCAAAAGAGACCTCGAAGATGGTCGAGCACGCTCTCAACGGATCGTTCCATTTCGCACGCAAAATTCATTACAAGATCTTGCCGCTTATGGAAGCTAATTTTATCGAGGCTTCGCCCGCTCCGTGCAAATTCGTAATGAAAGAACTCGGCCTCTGCGAAGAAAACATCCGTCTGCCGCTCGTGCCTGCAACCGAACCGACACGGAAGATCCTTCGCGAGATCAGTCGCACTTTGAAACTCATATGACCACGCGGATACCTTATTGAATCACTTACTATGAAGCAACTATTTTGTCTGCTGCTCATCTCTTTGACGGTTGGAACCGTCTTGCCACAATCCAAGCCGCGCGCACGCGATCTTGGCGTGCCATTCGAAGGAACGCCAGGAGCCTTCAACGCTATCACGGATGTGAAGGGGGTTGAGGTCGGATATACGACGCTGATCTCAGGAGAAGGCGACAAAGCCATTCGCACAGGCGTTACGGCGATCTTGCCTCAAGGGAAGGATTTCGCGGGGCGACTATTTGCAGGTTGGCATGCGCTGAACGGCAACGGTGAAATGACCGGCACGACTTGGGTCGAGGAATCCGGCGCATTGGGTTCGCCCATTCTGATCACGAATACGCACAGCGTCGGCATTGTTCGAGATGCCGTCATCGAATGGGGCTTGAAGAAGCATCCGGGCGGCGGCTACTCGGGTGACTTTTCTTTGCCCGTAGTTGCAGAAACTTGGGATGGTTTCTTGAATGACATCAACGGGTTTCACGTGAAGAAGGAACACGTGTTTAGCGCCCTCGATTCTGCAAAGCCCGGTCTGCTCGCCGAAGGGAATGTCGGCGGCGGAACCGGAATGGTCGCACACGGATTCAAGGCCGGGACGGGAACTGCGTCTCGGGTTCTTAGTGCGAAATTCGGCGGATACACGATCGGCGTACTTGTGCAGGCGAACTACGGTGCAAGGCAGCTATTTACCGTGGCCGGTGTGCCGGTGGGCCGTGAGATCAAAGATGTGCAAATGAAACGCGGCGACCAAACGGCGGCGAATTCTATCAAGAAAGCCGGCGAGGGCGATGGTTCGATAATCGTCATTCTAGCAACCGATGCGCCGCTTCTTCCGCACCAACTAAAGCGAATCGCTCAGCGGATCTCTCTCGGTATCGCGAATGTCGGCGGTCGGGGCGAAAATTCGTCAGGCGATATCTTCCTCGCATTTTCGACTGCGAATACTACAGAGATAGCAAAGAACGAAGGCGTTGCGAACGTTCAGATGGTGCCGAATGATCAGATAAGTATGCTCTTTTGGGCGACGGCTCAGGCCACCGAGGAGGCGATCCTGAACGCTCTGGTCGCAGCCGACACGATGACGGGTTACAGAGGGAATACTGTTTACGCTCTACCGCACGATCGTTTGCGCTCCGTACTTAAGAAGTACAATCGTCTCGCCGAAAATTCCGTGAAATAGCGGGGACGTTGACCGCCGAAATGAGTTCGAATGGAATTAAAGACACGTATAGAACATCTGTTCGCGAAGACTGAGTTCGACGCTGCGGATCGCGAGGTTTACGAGGCGTTCAAGCTCGCGTTGCGGCGTGGTGAAATTCGCTCGGCTGAGAAAGATGCGGACGGGAATTGGCATGCGAACTCTTGGGTGAAACAGGGGATCCTACTCGGGTTTCGAATCGGCAAGATGGTCGAGCTTTCGCAGCCGACCGAGACTTTGCAGTTCTTTGACAAGGACACATTTCCCTTAAGGCCGATGACGCTTGATGACGGCGTGAGAATTGTCGTCGGCGGTTCCGCGATCCGCGACGGCAGCTATGTTGCGCCGAGCGTCGTCGTCGTGCCGCCCGCCTATATCAATGTCGGCTCGTACGTTGACGAGGGAACGATGGTCGATTCGCACGCGCTTGTCGGCTCTTGCGCGCAGATCGGTAAACGCGTACATCTATCCGCCGCGGCGCAGATCGGCGGCGTGCTCGAACCAGTGAATGCAACGCCGGTCATTATAGAGGACGACGTTCTAGTTGGCGGCAACACAGGGGTTTATGAAGGTACGATCGTGCGCGAACGTGCTGTGCTTGCAAGCGGCGTCATCCTGACGCGTTCGACGCCGGTCTTCGATCTGCCGAATGGCCGCGTCATCAAGGCTTCGGAAGGCAGTTCTCTCGAGATTCCTGCGGGAGCGGTCGTCGTGCAAGGTTCGCGAGCTGTCGCGAATGATTTCGGCCGCGAGAACGGCCTCTCGATCTATTGTCCGATAATCGTCAAATATCGCGACGAAAAAACCGATGCCGCCACGAAGCTGGAAGATTACCTTCGCTAGTTCGATTTTCATTCGTGGCGGCCAACTTAACTGAATGAACGATCCAGGACGCGAAAATTGGCTCGGCGAACGGGCATACGAGACAGTCATCAGAAATGGTTTTGAGCCGGAGTTCTCTTCTGCGGTCGCGAAACAAGTCAAAGAGATCGAGGCGAAACGAGAGCCTGAACTTACGCAGAACATCAAGGACCTCCGCGATACGCTCTGGTCGTCGATCGACAATAAAACTTCTATGGATCTCGATCAGGTCGAGTGGGCCGAACAGCTTGAGAACGGCGATATCCGCCTGCTCGTCGGGATCGCAGATGTCTCTGCATACGTAAAGAAGGACACGCCCATCGACCGTCGTGCCGAGCAAAATACTGTAACGGTTTATACCGAGACACGCATCTTCCCAATGCTGCCGGAAGAACTCTCGACCGACATCACTTCGCTGGTCGAGGGTGAAGATCGCCTCGCCGTCGTCGCCGATATGATCGTCAAAGAGAATGGTGATGTACCGGACAGCAAGTTCTTTCGTGCGATGATCCGGAACCACGCAAAGCTAGATTATGAATCCGTCGGAGCGTGGCTCGAAGGACGAGGAGAGATCCCGCAGAAGATCGCGGATACCGACGGTCTTGAGTCCCAGATCAGGCTTCAGAATGCCGCGGCCGTTCGTCTCGGTGAGTATCGCGCGAGAAAAGGCGCACTTGATTTCGAGTCGATCGAATCTTCGGCGGTCGTCGAGGACGGCGAGGTCCGCGATATACGCGCCGTCGTGCCGAATGCGGCTCGCAAGCTCATCGAGAATTTTATGATCGCGGCGAACGTCGAAATTGCCGAGTTTCTCGAACGAGAGAATGTCGCCTCGCTTCGCCGGGTTGTCGAAGCCCCGGAGCGTTGGGACGGTATTGTACGTATCGCCGCCGAATACGACGAACAACTGCCGCCGGAACCGGATCTCCCTGCGTTCTCGGCCTTCTTGGTGCGTCGAAAGAAAGCTGATCCGGAACGCTTCCCAGATCTTTCTCTTTCGCTGATCAAGCTTATCGGTGCGGGCCGATGCGTTGTACAACGACCGGGCGAGGACGCGGGCGGGCATTTCGGCCTCGCGGTAAATGATTACGCGCATTCTACCGCTCCGAATCGCAGGTTCAGCGACATCGTCGTCCAACGCATCGTCAAAGCCGTTATTGCAGGCGAGAAGCAGATATATACGCCGGAAGAGTTGGACGACATCGCCGAGCAGACGAACTTGCAGGCTAAAGCCGCGCGCAAGGTCGAACGCCGTATGCGAAAGATAGTTGCGGCCGCCGTTCTCCAGCACCACATTGGCCAGGAATATGACGCGATCGTTACCGGTGACACGAAAGCCGGCGTATTTGCACGCATACTTCGTCCGCCGGTCGATGGAATGGTCGTCCGCGGCCAAGGTCGTCTCGATGTCGGCGATAAAGTCCGCGTCAAACTCCTCGCGGCCAACCCGCACAACGGATTTATTGACTTCGCGGCTAAGTAACACCTTTTCGGCCTTCGGATCGGACGCGGCTCCCGGTTCTGACAGGCTCCGGGAGTTAAGATATACTCAGGGTAGGGCGAGGGAACCAATATGACGGAACCGGAAGAGAACGAAAGCGAGATCGAAAAGGCAAAAGCGCCGACGGTTTCGGGCATTGGGCAAAAGGTACTCGGCGAGATCGAAAAGCTCGCGGGCATCGTCAACGCAGACCCACTTGCACAAGCCGAAGGTGAATTCAATATCGAGGTCGGCGACATTCGGGATGACCTCGAGGACGGTCTCGTACGCACCAAAGAATGAAACCAGCAGTTGAAAAAATAAATTTTGAATTGCCGAACCGGATGCGCGGGCTGAAACCAACGTTGATCAGGCAGTTTTTTGAGCGGGCGTTGCCGGATTCAATAAACTTCGGTCTTGGCGAGCCTGATCTTCCTACGCCGCAGTTCATACGGGACGAAGCGGCGCGGGTCGCACGCGATGAGCAGAACGGCTACACTTCGCATCCGGGAATTCCGGCGTTGCGCGACAAGATAGCGGAACAATATCCGCATTTGAGTCTGCCGCGGACGGGCGTCGTCGTAACCTGCGGTTCGCAGGAGGCGATGACGACCGCAATTCTGTGTACCGCCGACCGCGGCGATGAAGTGCTCGTTCCCGATCCGAGCTTTCCGGCGTATGACGCCTGCGTAAAGATCGCCGAAGCGACGCCCGTGTATTATCGGATGCCGAAAGAGACCGGTTTTTCTTTCGATATCGACGCATTCAAGGCTGCGATCACCCCGAAAACAAAGGCGGCGGTGGTGATCTCGCCATCGAATCCTACGGGAAGAGTGCTTAGGCCTGAAGATCTCAAGGCAATCGCCGAAGCGTTGGAAGGCACGGGGATCTTTCTCATTTCGGACGAGATCTACAGCGACCTATATTTTGGCGAGCGGCCGCATTCCGCATCGGAATATTATGACCGGACGATCGTCGTAAGCGGCCTTTCAAAGAGCCTGAGTATGACGGGATGGCGATTGGGCTGGGCGGCTTGTGCCGACCCGGCGATGATCAACGCGATACAAGTTCTGCACGGTTTTACGACAGTTTGCGCCTCGACGATCACCCAAAAAGCATCTCTGCTTGCGTGGACGCCGGAGGCTGAGGCGGCAAAGGCCGAGGCTCGCGACATCTACAAGAAACGGGGTGAATTCCTCGTCGATCTTTTCGAGATAGAGCTTGGACTAAAGGCGACAACACCCGAGGGAGCGTTCTATACGATGCTCGATGTTCGAGAGATCGGCGACGATATAGTGGCCGCGGAAAAGACGCTGCAAAACCGCGTCATCACGGTGCCCGGCCGTGCATTCGGCGACGAAGCAACGGGCTTCCTTCGCGTCTCGTTCTGCAATACAGAAGAGAAGATGGCCGAAGGCGTGAAGCGAATGAAAGAGGCGTTCTTTGCGGAGTCCCGCGCGTAAGCAAGGGCAATACACGGAGCGCGGGGCTAGGCGTATGCGCGCTGCGGATCGGTATTTTTACGAAGTTCGATTACGCCCTTGCTAACGTGCGGGCTTCTGCAACGGATTACGCCCTTGCCGAAACGTGGGCTTCTGCATTCAGGAAGAAAATGAAGAAATACAGAGTTGGAATTTTAGGTGCAACGGGCACTGTCGGGCAGCGATTTGTGCAGTTGCTTGAAGGGCATCCGCAGTTCGAGATAACGGCGCTTGCGGCATCGGATCGTTCGGCAGGGAAGCCGTACGCCGAGGCTTGTGCGTGGAAATTGCCGGGCGAGATTCCCGACACTGCGGCGAATATCATCGTTGCGCCGATCGAGCCGCCGCTTGATTGCGACATTGTATTCTCAAGCCTTCCTTCGCCGGTCGCACGGGAAACCGAAGAGGCTTTTGCACGTGCGGGTTATCCTGTGATCTCAAATTCGTCCAGCTATCGAATGGACGAGGACATCCCGTTGCTTATCCCGGAGATCAACGGCGACCACGTTGCCCTGATCGAACGCCAACGCGAGAAACGCGGTTTCACGAAAGGTTTCATCATCACGAACCCGAATTGTGCGGTCGTGAGTTTTGCTCCGCCTTTGGCGGCCTTACATCGAAAGTTTGGCGTCGAAGCGTGTGTCGTTACTACGATGCAGGCGATCTCCGGTGCGGGGTATCCCGGCGTTGCTTCGCTCGACATCACCGACAACGTCTTTCCGTACATCGCTGGCGAAGAACCCAAGGTCGAGACCGAATCGCAAAAGATCCTCGGCCGTTTCAACGATGGTTCGATCGAATTTGCGGATTTTCCCGTATCAGCACAGTGCTTTCGCGTGAACGTCGTTGACGGGCATATGGTTTCGGTTCGTGTCGATCTGCGGGAACCCGCGACGCTCGAGGATGTCGTAGCGGCTATGCGCGAATTCCCGTCGCTCGCTCTGCATTCTTCTCCGAAGCAGTTCATCGCCGTCTCCGAAGAGCCGACAAGGCCGCAAACGCGACTCGACCGCGACGCCGGCAACGGAATGACTATCAGTGTCGGGCGTGTCTTCCCCGATACTGTCTTTGATTACCGATTCGTCGCCTTAAGCCATAATACCGTCCGCGGCGCCGCCGGCGGCGCCATTCTCAACGCAGAATTATTGATCTCAAAGGGACTGATCTAGCCGTCCGACATAATTGCCGCTTGTTGTTCAAGGGGAAAAGAATTGCCACTAGCTTTAGCTAGTGGTCCACCATCTGCATTTGGTAACGGACAGTAAAGTCAATTCAAAAGACATCTTTCCGGCATAGCCGCCCTAGTGGTTGGTTGGATGCTTCGACGGTCAGGCAAGCAGTGACCGCACTGCATTCAACGATCCAATCCGAAGTCAGGGTGGCGACTCTGGTGTTTGATCACGAGTAACTTGACCGTTTCGGCATCGACGATCTCGTAATCGATCTGATATGGAAAACGTTTGAGCAGATACCGGCGTATGCCTTTTCTTATTTCCGGAAAGGAGTTCGCGCGTGTTGCAATTTGCCGGATGCCATGTCGAAGCTCACTGAAAAAATCGACGGCCGTTTCGTGACCAGCCTCGCGCTCGTAGTATTCCAGGATTTCAACGACATCGACCCGGGCCAGCGAGTTGTAGCGAACTCTCATCTTTGATAGTTTTCAAATCCTGCCATGAATTCTTCTTCTGTCAACGACATTTCAGGATTTTCGTCCATCTCACGGCTTCGGCGGATAGCCTCTTCGACACCGTCGTCATCGTCCCCGATAAATGGTCCGGGCAGCGACCTGATCAGCTTCTCAGCCAGCTTTCCACGCTCCGACGCCGGCAAACCCAACGCCATCTCTTCTACTTCTGCGACCACAGACATATAAACACCTCGATCTTAATTATACTCCGCTTCTGCCGCGTAATTGTAATCATAACCCAAGCACCGGCACTACCGCCGCCATGTGCCCGGTCAGGCAAGCCGTGACCGCACTGCATTCATGGCAAAGCCGGGATCGAAGGGGTCATTCGCTGTTGTAAATTTATCCCTTTCAGGGACTTGCGTTCAAATTGGGAATCGTTAACGTCGGGATTCTCCCGACGCTATTGAATTTGCCCCCTTCGGGGACAGAGATCGTTTGGTATCGCCTTCGTCAACTGACATCGCGGTGATTATACAATAAAATCAGATATATATGATCGAAAGGTATACATTGCCGGAGATGGGCGGGCTTTGGTCGCTGGGGAATAAGTTTCAGAAGTGGCTGGAGGTTGAGATCGCTGTGTGCGAAGTGCACGCCGAGGACGGCACGATTCCGCAGGATGCACTTGATGACATCAAGTCGAAGGCGGCGTTCACGGTCGCGCGCGTAAACGAGATCGAGAAAACGACCGATCATGACGTCATCGCGTTTACGACGAATTTGGCTGAGAATATCGGGCCTGCTTCGCGTTTCGTGCATTATGGACTGACCTCGAGCGACGTTGTCGATACGGCGAACGCACTGCTCTTGAGAGACGCGTGCGACATTCTGCTCGCGAAGGTCGATGCTCTTCTAGGCGTGCTAAAACGCCGAGCATTCGAATTCAAAGACACGCCTCAGATCGGCCGCACGCACGGCATTCACGCCGAACCGACGTCATTCGGCCTCGTCTGGGCTCTCTGGTATTCGGAAATGCAGCGGAATCGCCGCCGGCTCGCTTCGGCACGCGACGCCGTCGCGGTGGGCAAGATATCGGGCGCGGTCGGTGCCTTCGCGCATCTCGGGCCCGACGTTGAGGAGCGTGTCTGCAAACGCCTCGGCATTGCCGCCGCGGACGTTTCGACGCAGGTCATTCAGCGTGACCGTTACGCCGAATATCTCTCGACGCTCGCGATAATTGCCTCGACCTTGGAGAAGATCGCCCTTCAGGTGCGGCATTGGCAGCGGACCGAGGTGCGAGAGGCTCAGGAGGCGTTCAAGACCGGCCAGAAAGGCTCTTCGGCGATGCCGCACAAACGGAATCCGATACTTTCGGAACGGATATGCGGAATGGCGCGCACGGTGCGAGCGAACGCGGTCGTCGGCTACGAGAACATCGCTCTTTGGCACGAACGCGATATCTCGCACTCTTCGGCGGAGCGCATCGTCCTCCCGGATTCGTCAGCCGCGACCGACTATATTCTTGCAAAAGCGACGAGTCTGCTCGATACGCTTGTTGTCTATCCCGAAAATATGATGCGGAACCTTGAGTTGACCGGCGGGCTTGTTTTTAGCGGCCAGTTGCTCCTCGCACTCACGCAAAAAGGCGTTTCCCGCGAAGACGCATACGTTCTCGCGCAGCGAAATGCGATGAAAGTTTGGGACGAAGGCGGCACGTTCAAAGACCGCGTCGAAAGCGACGCCGACATAACCTCGCACCTTTCGTCTGACGAGATCGCCCGCGTCTTCGACGTAAAATACTACCTGCGAAACGTCGAGAAGGTGTTCGAAAGGGTATTCGGTTGAAGTTGGACGGTTAGTTTGACCATTTATCGGCCAAGTTGCCGATGATCGGAAGTTTAAATATCTCGCCCTGAAATCCCTTTATCATCGCGATGATCACGCCGATGAAAACGCCGAGCATCAGTAATCCAAAAACGGCAAAGACAAGGAAAATCAGGAACATCAAAGCAGGTGTTTGGCTTGCGAGTACGATCAAAACGACAACGAAATAGCAGATAAAGAACAAGACGCCAAGCACGACGCCGACGCCCGAAATGAGCAACGACTGGACGGCGTGAAAGCGGGCAAGCTTGTTCGTCTTATCCGTTGCCAAGATCGCGATACTCACGATCAGATGACAAAAGAAGAATGGCAAGTAGGCGAGGCCGGACGCTACGTTCGCGTCAAGGCCAAAAGCTGATTTCCCAGCGGCGTTGTTCATAAGTGCCCCTAAAGAGTTCAACGCGTTAGACTCCCGAAGAGAAGTCTAACGCGGAGCTTGAAAGTATCCGGAAGTTTCCGTCGCTGTACCGGGGAGCCAAAAACGCAAGCGACTGTCTAGCCGGAAGACGTGCGGTAGGAACAGCCGGTCATTTTCTTAGTTGGACCATTTATCGGCGAAGTTGCCGATGACGGGAACCTTATATACCTCGCCATTGTAGGCTTTGATCGCAGAAATAATGAAAAATACGAAGATCGCGAGAGCCACAACCATTACGACGAGCCAGAGCAGCATCGCGAGCAGCGAAGTGATGGTCGTATTCATAAGGACGAGAACCGTTGCAACAACGTAGATCGGGATAATGATAACCGCATTCGCGACGCCAAGCAGGATCGACTGCATGGCGTGAAACCGCGGTAATTTATTGGTTTTGTCCGTTACAAGGACGATGATGCTGTAAATAAGACCGAGAGCGCAAACTAAATTTCCAAGATAACAAAGCATTGCTCCAATATTGTTATCTAACCCTAGTGCCGTTTTACCGGCCGACATGTTTTGCATATTCCTTTGACCTTTGCTCCTTAGAGATTTTAAGTGTGGACAGCTCGAAACTAGTAATTACGAATATCGAACCTAACATAAGACTTTGATTTATACAACAATTTGCGTAAGAATCTATAACTTGTTTCACACACTGTATTAATGAAAGCAAAGGTATATGTCACGCTCAAAAAAGGCGTTCTCGACCCTCAGGGCAAGGCAATTCATCATTCGGCGGAGCTAATCGGATTCTCACAACTTGCCGATATTCGTCAGGGAAAATACTTCGAGATCAGCTTTAACAATGGAATTGGCGAGGCCGAGGCTCGCGAAACTGCCGAAAAGATAGGCCGTGATGTGCTTGCGAATCCCGTGATCGAGGATTTCAGCGTTGAGATCGAGGGGTAAGCCATTATGAAATTCGGAGTTATTGTCTTTCCCGGTTCGAATTGCGACCACGACGCATATCACGTCGTGTCGAAGAACGTCGGCCAGCCCGTGGATTTTATCTGGCACAAAGAGACGGACCTTTCGTCCTTTGACGCTGTGATCGTTCCAGGCGGCTTTTCGTACGGGGATTATCTGCGTGCCGGCGCTCTTGCGAGATTCTCGCCCGTG
>DAORTR010000089.1:0-10951 GCA_035432765.1 Pyrinomonadaceae bacterium | reverse complement strand
GCCCATTTTAGAGCTGGAAATTCGACAAAACTTGAGTGATAGTATCAACATTTACGTTAAGTAGTCAATACTAAAGCGCACAAAAAACATCTACTTGCCGTGATTTAAGCAGGTGAAATATGCAATAGCTGAATTTTTTGAGAGATTTCGCGCCTAAATAGGCTTTCGGCCGGCAAATCCGCCGTCCTGCTCGTGCCAGAATTCGATCTCGGCGGGTTCGCCAAGCTGCCAGCAAAGATAGACTATGCGGCCATTGCGAAGCGACGGAAAATCGATCAGCCCTCGGCCGAGGTCCTTTATCTCGACGCCGCGCTCGGCGATCGCCGACGCGATATCGCGAAGTTCACAAAGGGCCGTAACATAGGCCGTGCCCGCGGCCATGCCGCCGCCGAATTTCGAGGACGCGCTTGCCGCTTCAGCTTCGACACGATGCGCCGTTAAGAGTTCGTGATGTCTCCGGAGTTTTACGAGGTCGGGCTCGATCTCGATCAAAACGGCGTTCGCCTCGGAAACCGTAAAGGTTTTCATCGCCGCTCCCTCACGCGGTCGAATTTCGCTACATTCTCAGTCGCGTCACGATCGTCCGAAGAATATGCTGCCGCGTCCGGCGGCGTGCTGGAATTCGGCGGGAACGACGGCATTTCGTAATCGCCGCTCGAAGTATCCTTTCGGATCATATCCGCAATGTCGCCAAGATCGATGAAGAAATCGCCAACATCGATGAGCCTCGGAGCGGTATTCGACCGAAATCCGGCGACTTCGACACGGCACCCCTTATACGCGACGGCGTTGATCGCATAGACAAAATCTTCGTCGCCAGAGACGAGGACGGCCGTATCGTATCTGCCGGCAAGGCTGAGCATATCGACCGCGATCTCGACGTCGAGATTCGCCTTTCGCGTACCGTCATAAAAGGTTTTCAGCTCTTTTTGGACGACACGAAAGCCGTTTCGCCGCATCCAGAGCAGAAATCCCTGCTGCCGCTCAGCTCCGGCGTCAACACCCGTGTAAAAAAATGCACGCAAAAGCCTTCCGTCGCCAAGAAGGACACGGAGAAGTTTGTTGTAGTCGATATCGATATTATGAAAACGCGCCGCGTGGAATAGATTATTGCCGTCAATGAAGATCGCAACTCGGCCTCGGTTCCCTAACTGCCACGATGAGCTTGATTTTGTATCAAAATGCATCCGATCACACCCCTTGAATTAGATTTTGGGACACCGCCGGACGGACGCATGGCTGTTTAGACGAGAGAATCAAAAACCCTGCGATCTTTTTTAAGATCGGATCAAATAGGTTGCCCTAACCAAACAAAAACCTTATTAAATGAACGGTCCGAGGCTGATCTTGCCTCATTATCATCGATTCTCGAAATATCAATAGCAATAAAATTCTCTAAACAGACAAGGCCGCAAATGCGGATCCTGCTACAACAGTTTGCCCTTGACGAGGCGTGTCGGTCAAGCATTTCTATAAAGCAAGATGATAATATCTAAAGCATTCACGGGCGGCGGCTAATGCTGCCCGCATCCAGATGGCAGACGAAACCGAAACAATTTCCGGCCAGCAGATCCAAGCCGTTCCGATAGCCTTTGCGGCGGATGAGTTGTCGGCGTGCGGAAAATGCGGACGCGACAACGCCCCGAATCGCACGGCGTGCATCTACTGCGGAGCGGAACTAACGATCCGCGACGAATACCTCTCGCAGGCGAAGATTGCGGCGAACGATCCCGACGCTGATGCACTCGGCTGGAACATCGTCGCAAAGGCCGGCGACATCGCTTCCGCGGATTCGCAGAAAAAGCTTGAATCTCTCGGCATTCACGCTGCGGACCTATTGGACCTCGGTCGATCGGACACCGTGATTCCGATCGCAAGGTTTGCGAGCGAACAGGCGGCGGCTCTTGCACAAAAAAGATTCTCATCCTTCGCTACGGCACTTGTCAGTGACGAACTTTTCGAGATCGAGAAGCCCGCGATAAGGATATCGAAGATCGAGTTCGACGACAGAGACATCGCGTTTACCGACTTCAACCGGGGAACAGCGGAACGTCGTCCGGTCTCGGACGTAACGGCCGTCGTCTTGGGAACTTTGCGCCACCTGACGACGACGACTTTCGAAAAGCGCGGCATCCGCAAGAAGTCAACGATAACCGACGAAGCCTCCGATGACCGCGATTCGCAAATGCTTGAGATCCATATAAAAGGCACGACGGCGCCGTTCGCGGTCCATTCGACGGGCTTTGACTTCTCTATACTCGGTGGCGAACGTTCGCTCCTTGTAAGGGAAAATTTCGAGCGGCTTGCTGCTAGACTGAGCGAACTAGCCACGCAGGCAAGGATCGTTACCGATCACGCGTCATTCCGGAATATTTTAAGCGGCCCGTGGCCGGAATCGAGCCGTACGGATGGGCACGGACGCGTGAGGACAGGTATCGGACAGCGTCGTTACGGCCGCACGGCAACGATCGACAATAAGCTTCAATTCTTGAAATTCTCGCGCCTGCAGGCGCTCGACCTAGATGAACTCAACAGATAGACGTCCACTTAAGGATCGCGGCTCGCGTCCGGAACGCGAGCGTGTTGGTCATAACCGTCGTTCCGACAACATCATTTTCGGCGTTTCGCCGGTGCTTGAGGCACTGCGTGCCGATCCGCGGCGTGTCGATCGCGTGATGATCGCTCAGGGAGCGAAAGAAGCTCGCCTTTCCGAATTGATCGAACTTTGCCGTGCGAATTCCATCCCCTTTACGCGTGTCGCTCGCGAAGCTCTCGAAAAATACGCTCATAGCGGCGCGAACCTCCAGGGCGTACTTGCGTTCGTTTCGCCGACAGAATATTCGAATGTCGATGAGGTTTTCGACGGCGCGGGCGAAATTCCGCTTATCGTTGTCCTTGACGGCGTTGAAGATCCGCGAAATTTCGGTGCGATCATCCGCACTGCCGAATGTGCGGGCGCGGACGGCATCATTATTCCCGATCGCCGATCGGTCGGACTGACGGACACCGTCGCGAAAGCTTCAGCCGGAGCCGTCGAGCATCTTAAGGTCGCTAAGACACAGAATCTGAATCGCCTGATCGAGGATCTCAAGAAACGCGATATTTGGGTCGTCGGAACGTCGGTCGATGCGAAGATCACGCACGATGAATGGGATTGGACGCGTCCCTCGGCCCTTGTACTTGGCGGCGAAGGACGCGGCCTACATCGCCTCGTTGCGGAGAATTGCGATGTACTCGTAAAAATACCGATGTATGGAAGAATAGATTCTTTGAACGTTTCAGTCGCCGCCGGCGTAATCTTGTTCGAAGCGCGCCGTCAACGAAAATCCGGCGAACGTGTATAATAGGAACCGATGTTTTGTCCAAAATGCGGCCAGAAGAATCCTGAGGGCGGAAGATTTTGTCGCGGCTGCGGCAGCGATCTTGCTGACCTTTCGGGCGCTTTGACGCCGAAGGCGACCGCGGCTGCACTAAGCTGCGATAAGGGCAAGCCGATCACGTACGAGCGGGCGATCGGCAAGATCTTTACCGGTCTCGCTTTTGTCGCCGTTGCCATCGCCCTCTCTTTCTCTAGGATGGGTGCCGGCTGGTGGTTTTGGATGCTGATCCCCGCTTTCGGTTCACTTGGTTCAGGCGTCGCGCAATATATGCAGATCCGCCGTTATGAGAAAGGCAATGCTGCCTTCGTCGCGGGAATGCCGAATCAGATCACGAGCGCTCCGGCAAGCTACGGGCTTCCCGACCGCGCGGCTGAACCCGCTGTTGTTGAGTCGCGTTATAAGACCGGCGATCTTGTCCCGCCGAGCGTTACGGATAACACGACGCGGCACCTAGAGATCGATCAGGAAGGTCAGACGAGGCCGCTTTCAAGCACAAAGTAGACTCATTTAACGAATACACGTAAGTTCCCCGAATTACCATTCGCGTCGAAGACCCGGATCGTAACTGCCGATGCTTTCCCGGTAGGTACTTGAACGATAAATCGCTCTTTCGGCCCGTCTGCAATGCCGTCTTCGGGATAGATGGGCTTCCAATCGCCCGAATTGATACTGAATTCAGCACGTGAAATGTAGGACGAGCTATCGGTCGCGGCAAAAACCAGCCGCGCCGCGCCATTCACAACCTGTACGGGTTGGGCTTCGATAACTGTCGGTGCCGTATTATCGATCTCGACAGTATCTGTAAAGCGCTCACCGCTTAACGTTAAACCTTCCGGGTTCGAAGCGCTGTCGCGGGCAACGATCTTGAAAACGTATTGCCCGTCGGCGAACGACTGGCCGTCCACGGTTAAGAATGTGTCAGTTACGCCAGACCGTAATTCCCGCCACATCGGTTCGCCGACAGCACGAAAATAAACGTCATATACGAGCGTGTCGTCGTTTGCGTCAGATGCGGTCCATTGCAGCGACAAAGCTCCGCGCTGGTACAGGCGCCTCGGCGGCGCGGCAGTCGTCGGCAGCCCGAATAATTCGGGCGAAAGGCCGGAAAGCTCGATATTCGGGTCCGCAGGTGCGGCAGGATTCGGCTGAAGGCCGACGTTTGTCGGCAGAACCTCGAGGGACGTGATCTCCGGTGCGGTATTTCGCGGCAGGAACGCAAGGCTCACGGAAGTAAGGGTCGAATTTGCATTCCTAAGAACGGCACGCCATTGAATGTACCTTGCCTTTGGGCTTGAAACCTCAAAACCGCTCGGATTCGCATTATCGGCGCTCCAATCGCTCCAAGTATTGTTCGGTATTTCCGTGTTGCCGGATCGGGTTTGGATCGAAACCGTGCCGTTAGATCGCCAGCGAAGCCTGCCCCACGAAGCCGTCGTTCCCGCATCCAAGACCGGCGAGGAATATGAGCCTTGAACGACGCTGCTTGCGTCCGAGCGATAGAGCGTCCCCTGGTTGCTCGCCGACGCTAGGAAGTCCGACGTACCCAACGAGACAAGATTCGATATTTGTCCGGCAGAAGATTGGAGCAAGAGCGTTTCGCGGCGGTCGTTCGTGATCTTGTAAACACGGCCCTTGTCCGACGTGCCAACGAGCACGCCGTCTTTCACCGCGAGGAGCGAGAACCCGACGACATTCTCAGGCGCCCATAGAAGGTCAACAGTTCCGTCGGGCAGAATGCGATAGACCGCCGACTTTGCTTTCGTCAGATCGAATTCGGACTTCGGGGTCTGTGCCGCTGCGGACGGTTTTGCGACAGTTACGGGTTTATCCGCCTTGTCGGCCTCTGCGGGCGTTGCTGCGACCGCTTTCACGGTCGATGCAGCGTCTGCGATCGCAAGGGCGTATATCGAACCGTCGGGCGCGACCGCGGCCGAATGCAGTTCGCTCAGAGGTGAATCGAGGAGAGCGAACGCCTTACCGTCGGTCGATATCTTGAGCAAGACGCCATTTGCATCGGTGCCCGCGTAAAGATTCCCCGACTTGTCCGCCGTCAGCGAGACGATGTGCAGATCCTCCGAATCGTAGAGAACAGAGCTTTCGGGGGCGACACCGGCGGCCTTTACCTTGTAGATCTTGCCCTGATCGCCGGTCGCGACAGCAAGTTCACCTGTCGGTAAGACGGCAAGCGCCCAGATGTATTTTGCTTTCGGATCGAAATAGACGCTCGCCGCGCCGGTCTTATCGATCCGATAGACTTTGCCGTCCGGCATCGTCGCAGCGAATAGATCTCCGTTCGCGGCGACGGCGACCGCTGAAACGTTCAACTCTGCGAGGTCGGCAAGCAAACTGCCTTTCCCGGCAACATCAACGCGAAATACCTTGCCGTTCGGCCCGGTCCCAAGAAATGTGTTTCCTGCCGGATCTCTTGCGGTCGAGAGAATGAAGGACTCGCCGGTCGCGAAAACTTCGTTTAGTTTCGGCGCGATCGAGAGCACTCCGTCGTCCCCGATCGAGACGCCGTCCGCATCGCCCTTTAGAATGTCGGCGCGCGACGCGACGGTCCAGACCTGAGGGCCGCCTGCGAAGATGCTGATCGCGAGAAAAAGAACTATGACGACGGGGAATGATGTTCGCTTCATTTTTGCTAAATGATAGCAAATTCGTCGGCTGTTCAAACCGTTGTTTTTGATTTTGACTTCGTGCCGCGTTTCCTTGCCGCCTGCAGGAACTTGATCGCGTCGTGCATATGCTCGGCTTTGCCGGTGATAAGACGCGCGCTTCGTTCACGGGTCAAGTACGCCCAGAACCAATCCGTCATCACTGCGATCCTATTCTTGAAGCCGATCAGGAAAAAAACGTGCAGGAACAACCACATCAGCCACGCAATGAAGCCGCGGAACTTGAATTTGCCGACCTCGGCGATGGCCTTGCTCCGACCGATGGTCGCCATCGTACCTTTATCGTTGTATTCAAAGGGTTTACGCGGCCTGCCCTTGCCCTCGGCGAGAATATTCGCTGCCGTCTGTTCGCCCATCTGCATCGCGGCGGGACTCACGCCGGGGACCGGTTGGCCGTTCGCCTGCTTTATCGATGCCATATCGCCAATAACGAAGATGTCTTTGTTCGCCTTGATCGAAAGATCCGTTTCGACGAAGACTCGTCCGGCTTTGTCGGTCTCAACGCCCAGCTTTTTGCCCAAACTCGAGGCCGCAACGCCCGTCGCCCAAATCACCACATCGCAGTCGATCCAATCTTCGCCGACCTTTACGCGGCCCGGCTCGATCTCACTCACGAAACTCTGTAAACGCACCTCGACGCCGATCTGTTCGAGCTGATACTTGGCGCTGTCAGAAAGCTCGGGCGCAAATGTTCCGAGTACGCGATCCGAGCCTTCGAAAAGCACGACGCGTGCATCGCCGGTCTTGATCGCTTTGAAATCTTTCGCGAGAGCCTGCCGGGCAATGTCTGCGATCGCTCCCGCCATCTCGACGCCGGTCGGCCCGCCGCCCACCACAACGAAATTCAATTGGCGCTTTCGATCCTGAAGGAACGCGTCGCGTTCGGCCATTTCGAAAGCAAGCAGCACGCGCCGTCGGATCTCGACCGCGTCATCCAGCGTCTTGAGGCCGGGCGCCGACGTTTCCCAATCATCGTGGCCGAAATACGAGTGCCTCGCACCGGCGGCAACGATCAGATAATCAAATTGCACACGAACGCCGTCGCCTAGCACGACCTGTTTGCTCGTAGTATCCACCTCGACGGCTTCGCCGAGCACGACCTCGATATTCTTATATCGGTGCAGGATTCGGCGTATCGGCTGGGCGATCTCGCCTGGCGAGAGCACTGCTGTCGCAACCTGATACAGGAGCGGCTGAAAAACGTGGTGATTCCGCCGGTCGATCACAACAACGTCGGCGGCTTCGTTCGCCAGTGCCTTTGCGGCCCAAAGCCCGCCGAAACCGGCACCGATTATCACAACTTTTGGCCGTGTAACCATAATTACCTGCCTTTCGCTCAAACGCCGATATATTTCGCGTAGAGCGTTCGGGCAACCGTCGAATCATCCGTTCCTTTTACGATAGCCCGCCCGTCGGAGAATACCGTAACCTCGAAAACATCCGGCGAAAATCGCAGCAGATACTCGTTCTGGTTCACGGAGAAGTTGAATTTTAAGCGATCGGCGAGCTGATCGAGGTCGAGTTTGGTGTTGGCGTTCGGAGCGATCTGAACGGCGTCGCGGCCGCAAAGGACAGCGGCGAATTCGCTCGATCCCGCATCGAGAAATTCGAAATGCCGCTTACCGCACGTCTCACAATTAGGGTCGGGCGAACCCGTGCCGATCGCCTTTTCTTCGTTGGTCCAAACGTCGAATTGCCGAAGCTTGCGGCTAAGAGAATCTCGATCGCCGACCAGCAGCTTGAACGCCTCAGCCACCTGTGTTGCCGCCACACGCATAACGACCGGCGCGATCACGCCCGCCGTGTCGCAAGTCGGCGCCGAACCCGGATCCGGGAGTTCCGGGAAGATGCAGCGAAGGCACGGCGTTTGGCCCGGAATGATGTTCATCGTCATCCCGTAGCTCGAAACCGCCGCACCGTAAATCCACGGAACACCGGCCTTCACACACGCATCGTTCACGAGATAACGAACCTGAAAATTATCTGTGCCGTCAAGAACAAGATCGCAGCCCGCAACGAGCTGTTCGACGTTCGAATTCGTTACATCGGCGATGACCTCCTCGATCTCGATCTCAGAATTGATATGCGAAAGACGGCGTTTTGCGGCGACGGCCTTGGGCAAGCGTTCTTCCGCATCGTTCTCTGTGAAAAGCGTCTGCCGTTGGAGGTTGGTGTATTCAACGAAATCGCGATCGACAAGGCGGATCTTGCCGATGCCTGCACGCGCGAGCATCTCTGCTTGCGAACAGCCGAGTGCGCCGACCCCGACGAGCAGAACCGTCGAAATCGCGAGTTTTTCCTGACCGGCCGCTCCGATCGGTGAAAATAATATTTGCCGGCTGTAACGCTCTTTCATAACGCCATCTTCTCCGCAAGAGAATCGCGTACTAACTGTTCATCGCCCTTTTCGCCGGTCCATATCTCGAACTGCTTAAGCCCTTGTGAAATAAGCATTTCAACGCCCGGGATGACAAACGCTCCCGCTGTCCGTGCCGCGGCGAGAAGCGGCGTATCCGAGAGTTTCGTAACGAGGTCGAAAACGACCTGTCCTGCGTGCAATGCCGCTTCCGGAACGGGCGAAAGATGCTCGAATTCGCCTCGCATCCCGATCGGTGTCGCATTAACTACTACGTCGAACGCGGCAAGATCGTTCGCTGCTTGAATATCCGCAACCTCGAATTTGAGCTTCGTGGACAAGGCTCGCGCTTTCGCCGGATCTCTCGCAAAGATCGTCACGTCCGCGCCTTCGTCCCGCAGAGCCGAAAGACACGCTCGCGCTGCGCCGCCCGCACCGAGGATCGCGACGTGAGTTCCCTTTAAGTCGGGCAATCGGGCCTTCAGCGGCGTCAGAAATCCCGCCGCGTCCGTGTTGTATCCGATAAGTTTTCCTGCGTCCAGTTTAACGGTATTCACGGCGCCGACGCACGCTGCCGAATCGTCGATCTCGTCGAGCATTTCGATGATCGCGATCTTGTGCGGCATTGTAACGCTTAGGCCGCCAAATACCAGTCCGCATTCTTCGGTCTTTGGCCGGACGAACCTGTCGATAAAGCCTCGCAGATCCTTCACGAGAAACGGAACGAAAACGGCATTCAGTCCGGCGTTTTGAAAAAGCGGGTTGTGGATATTCGGCGAGAGAGACTGCGAGATCGGGTCGCCAATAACGCCGAAAATACGCGTGCTTGGATCAATTTCGTCAACTCGATAAAGGTCGAGCAACTCCTTTGCCGAAACCTGCCCCGATGCCGTCGCAACCTTCGGGTCCAATGAGGCGTAAGTGAGCAGTGCTCCTCGTGACGGTGCCAAAATGCGAGTCCACTTTCCGGCGTCACCCATCGCGATCAGGATGGCCTCGCGCTTGCCCTCGCGCTTGCCCCTCGATGCCCCTAGAAGCGTTCTCCAGACCGGAATGGCACTGACTGAATCATCTGCCGCAACGGCAAGCTTGACGGCCTTGCAATCGAATTCTGAGAGTTCGTCAAAAAGCCCCTCTATATTCCCGGGCACGCCCTCGAAATCGTGGCGCGAGACGATCTTGTTCTCGTGTTCGACCCAAAATACCGCGTCCGCTTCAACGTCGCAGGCCCAAAAATCGGTGGGAAGAGCGAGCCAGAAGGCCTTTCTCTCGTCGTCCGAGAGCTCGCGAGATCCGCCTTCGGCTTTCGGGCGAAAGGTCGCGATCAAGCGGCAGAGATGTGTGAATTCGGACGTTTTTTTGACCGAGGCGGACAGTTCGTCGGGTTCCATCGCATCGAAGCGGATCTCGATAAAGCCCGGTTCGAGTGCCAACGCATCGGCGAAAAGCGAATTCAGTTCGCTTAAGCTTTTTGGCGCGATGGCAATGCAGATCTTCGAGTCGCCATTCATGTGTAGGTTCGCGTCGGCAGTGAAAGAACAACCGTGGCCGCGGTTACAAGGCCAACGATCATCGTAACGGCCGAAGCGACGACCAGCGCGGTCTCGCCGCTTTGCCTGATGCCGACGGCGGCCGCGATCCAAGCGATCGCCAGCGGAAACAAATAGTTATTCAGTTTCCAGCGCGCCAAGACCGCCGATGCACCCGCGATCAAAAGGCATATAACGCCAAGGGTTTGAAATGCGCCGTCGGTCATCGAGACCTCCTGCGAACGCACAACGACGAGGATATTGACGAGTGTCATCACCGTTACCCAGCCCGCATAAAGCCCAAGAGTGCCTTTGCCGAGAAGAGATTCCATTGCCGTCCCGGCGTTCTTTACGGAACTGAGCATCGCGACGAGCGTCCCCAACAAGGCGACGATCAGGAACGCAGAAAACAGGAACATCGAGCGATACCAAGCGACGACCCAAAGGCAGTTGAGAATGCACGTTAGAATGTACGTGATCCGTATTCCGGTGAATTTTGCCGCGTTCGCCGGGATGAGCTGGTAGATCGCGAAAACTAAGCTCAAAAGGTAGATGATGGTCAATATCGACGCTGAATAACCGGCGGGAGAAACCGGTGTCGGGTATTTGGCGGCGATCGAATTCGTCGCGGAAGCGTCAAGCATCCCGACCGCAAAATAGTTGACGAACAGCACGATTATCGTTGCCGCAAACACCACGATCGCCAAAGGAGAAACCTTGTTCGTTGCCATGCGCCAATTATGCCAAAAAAACTTGCCGATTTACAGGAGTTGGGGTGCGGAGTTGCCCAAACCAACCAAAACGTATAAAAATAGCCCCAATCCGTGCAGTCGCGCCGGAGACGCACCTCTCGAAGAAAGGTTTCCAACCCATTTTGCCTTTATTACGTCATAATGCAGGCGAGTGGCACTTAACTTGCTGTAAGATAGAGCGGAAGACGCGCACTTTCCCTTACTTTCCCTATGCTGCGTTCGTTTTAATAGGGAGTGAAAAGAAGTAATGAAAGCA
>DAORTR010000088.1:0-10988 GCA_035432765.1 Pyrinomonadaceae bacterium | reverse complement strand
TTATGTTTCGAAAAGTCCTCCGGAGGAATCTGTGACATTTCGCTTTAGTATTTTATTTTTTGCAATTATCTTCTGCCTCGGTCTGAATTCTCAGGCTTCGGCACAGCTTGATTCGGTCATCGGCCAGATCACGAATGCTGCCGCCGAATCGTACGCGGGCGGCATCAGCGGCGACGGACGCTTTGTCGTTTTCGAATCGAACGGCGACGTCGCGACAGAAAACCCCCGCAACAGCGATCACAACGTCGAAGTCTTCGTCTTTGATTACGCACAGCGTCGAATCTTTCAGATCACGGACACAAAGAACGTACTTTACAATGTGAACGGCGAGAGTGTCTTCAGCAACGTCCGCATCTCGATCGTAAATACACGTCCGATCATCAGCCACGACGGCAAATGGATAGCGTTCTCTTCGAACGCGACGATCGCCTATCCCGGCGACGACACCAATCCGCCCGTCATCAGCACGACGAATCCGGGATCGTTCGACGGGAACGCTTTTACGAGCCCGACTCCGACGCCTTCCGCAAGCCCTAGCCCAAGCCCTTCGCCGGCGCCGAATCCGCTGACACGCGACGCGAATCTCGAAATGTGGATCTATCAGATGCCCGTTTTCTCGCCCGTTCCGGATATGACGAGCGGCGTCGAAATCCCGTATCAAGAGCTTGCAGGCGGCACATTCACGCCCATTACGAACACGGTTCCGAGCCAACTGCCTCGCGGTGGAACTCAAAGCTCAGGTGCGTTCGTCGCTGACGATAATCACGATGCAAGCATCTCGGACGACGGAAGCACGGTCGCATTCGTCTCGACGCGGGACCTTGTTCCGGCGGTCGGCAATTCATTCCCGCTCAACGAGGATAACGACGAGGTATTCACATATTACCGTCCGACCTCGACGCTAAATCAGATCACAAAAACGCCAAGAGGCGTGATATCAGACCCAATTTATAATAAGAACCCGACGATCTCCGGAAACGGCGGGCGCGTGGTCTTTGCGAGTACGGGCGACAACCCGATCGTCGGAATGACTGGCGGAAATAATCCTGCGTCGAGCAGGAACGAGGAGATTTTCTACTCGGATCTGACGGCGACCGGCGATGTCGGCACCGTCAAGAAACAGGTTACCGCGACCACGCCGACAACGCCCGGCGCGATCGTCAACATTCTCGATCTCGGACGCCGTATGAGCCGCGACGGCAACCTTATCGTGTTCGATTCTTACGCGGATCTTGCGAACGAAAATAGCGGCACGAATTATCCTTCGTTCGCAACTTACGTCTATGACGCGACTGCGAACGCCTTCAGACGCGTGCTTCCGCGAAGCGACGGCGATGCTGCTGCCCTCGGCGGCGACCTGCAGCGTTACGGCGGGTTTACAGATACGGATGGCGCGGGAACGCCTTCGACGCTCATTCTCGAAACTAGAATGAACATTAAAGCCGACGGCACAGTTCCTTCGACCGCCTCAGACGGCTTGAACCCTGACCCGAACCGTCCTGTGCAGCTTTATACCTATCCGCTGACCGTTCCGCCGGCCACTGCGACCTTCAAGAGGATCGCGAAATTCCCTTCGCCCAACGTATTTCTCGCTTCGACTCGAGCCATTACCAGCGACTCGGCCGGGCGTTTCGCGTTCAATATGTCGCTGACCGAACTCGGCGGAGGCAACTTGGATTCGTCACCGGAAGTCTATTATATGCTCACGCCGACGGCGATAAACGAAGGCCGCATATCGGCAAATTTTGCCACCGGCGCTAGTAAGATCCCGGTTTCACCTACCGTGGTACCATCGCCAAGCCCGACCGCTACACCTACTCCGACGCCAACGCCGACCGGCTCGCCAAGTCCTACGCCTACGCCGACTCCGCAGTCGCCGCCGGCTGTCTTTGGTCTTGCACCCGGAATGCGTGCGATCATGAATTTCCAGGCGGGCATCGACCGCCCGATCGTTGAGCGTTCAGGTGTTGGGTCGCTGCAGCGCAGCTTCCAACTGCCGATCCAACTTAGCGGTGTTACGATGACGATCAATGGGTTTTCGTGCGGTCTCGTGCGGGTAAGCCGCCACAGGATCGATTTCGTCGTGCCGCGCGGGCTTACTGCGGCTGTCGAAGGCACGCCGTATAACTTAGTTCTAAATAACAACGGAACGATAATGCGTACGCAGGTCGTACTTGTGCCGGCAAGACCGGACGTGTATAGCTTTGAAGGTTTCGAAGGACCGGGCGGAAGAGCAAAGATCTTTAATGTGACGAATAGGGTTCACACGACCGAACCATTCACCGTGAGGACAAAGAGCATTCGGCCCTTCGGACGCGTTCCGACAAAGCTTCGAATTTATATGACCGGTTTCAACCCGCGGATCGGGGCCGGTGTCATCAGCGTCCGCATCGGACTAGGCACGAATCATTTCCTGACCATCTTACGCGAACCGGTTGAGGTCGAGCCGGGTATCTATGCACAGGATGTCACGCTGAATGACGATATGAACGGTTCGGGCGATCAGCCGGTGGTCGTGATCGTTGCGATCAATGGAACGGTTTTCGCCTCGCGTCTGGATGACACGGCTCCTCGGACCAGGATCCTTTGACGAGGGATATCTGCGCGATGATTTGGCGGCGGGACCGAAGGTGGTCCTGCCGTTTTTTTCATCCCTTGTGTCTCCTTACGAGCCTTGTTCCTTAGCAAAACGCGAATCACTCGCTTTTTGCGAGTCAAAAGCCCCGTCCTCGGAGTTTGCCTCTCTCGAAGGGCTATACTATCCTTTTAAGTTATATGGGAATAAGGAATATTTTTCCGTTTTCCGTTCCTTTCAACATTTATCTTTATTAATGGATCAGTTTTTGGACAAGGAGTATTGATAGAAATATGGCAGGAAAAGACGTTAGCACGATGCTTATTGCACCTAAGATCTGGAAGAATGGACAACTCGTCGCGTGGGATGACGCGAAGATCCATGTGATGTCGCACGTCGTCAACTACGGATCGAGCGTTTTCGAGGGAATTCGTTGTTACACGACCGCGAATGGCCCTGCGGTCTTCAGGTTGACGGAACATATGCAGCGGCTGCTCAATTCCGCAAAGATCTATCGAATGGACTCAAAGTTCACTCGCGAGGAATTCTGCAAAGGAACGATCGATGTGATCGCGGATAGCGAACTCGAACATTGCTACATTCGTCCGATAATTTTCCGCGGCCTTGATGAAGAAAAGCCCGCCTTCGGCGTCAATCCATTTCCGAATCCGATCGATTCTTGTATTGCTGTTTGGCAGTGGGGAAAATATCTTGGCGACGAAGCCATCGAATCCGGAATCGACACTTGTGTCTCCAGTTGGACGCGGATCACGTCAAATTCAATGCCTGCGATGGCAAAGGCAGGCGCGAATTATATGAATTCGCAGCTCATCAAAATGGAGGCTCTGCTCGGCGGATTCTCTGAAGGCATCGCGCTAGACGATCGAGGGTATCTATCAGAAGGTTCCGGCGAAAATCTATTCCTCGTGAACAACGGTAAGTTGATCACGCCGCCCCTTGGCGCATCGATCCTTCCCGGCATCACGCGCGATTCGGTTATACAGATCGCACGCGAACTTGGCATCGAGGTTATCGAAACCGCTATTCAGCGGTCGGCTCTCTATGTGGCGGACGAAGCTTTCTTCACCGGCACGGCTGCCGAGATCACGCCGATCCGCTCGGTTGATCGCATTATGGTCGGCGCCGGCAAGCGCGGCCCGGTTACTGAGAAGTTACAAGACGAATTCTTCAAAGTCATCCACGGCGAACGCGAAGCTCCGTTCGGCGCCGAATGGCTTACATACGTGAATCCGGAAAAAAAAACGGCTAAAGCTTAGGTAGTTTGAGGCGAATTGTGATCGTTCGGTTGGATCAACCGCTCGTCATTCACAATTCGCCGCTTCCCTATCTCATCCCTTGAGCGAACTGCTCCGTCCCGAAACTCCCGATCCCATTCAGCCTAAAGCTAAAGACGATCTTGTTCTCGCGGCGGGCACCGACATTGAACGTGTAATACTGCAATGCCATCGAACAGCAATCGTACGCATATCCGATCGTGTAAAGCGAGCTGATGAGCGGATTGAGATTCGATGCTCTTCGATTTTCAAAATCAAAGAAGAGAGAAGCTCCGCCGTAAGGCCCCTTGTCTCGATTGCCGACGAAGATCGACGGGCTCCATTGGGCGCCGCGAAGAGTCCCCGGCTCCGACCCATCGGTTTGAGCATATTGCGCAAGCGATGGAATCAGGGTTACACGACGGGTATAGTAAAGCGTCTGGAAGAATTTGAACATCTTCGTGTCGTATCCGACCGTCGCCGAAATAGCTCGGAGCCCATCGCCGTATAATCCCCAATCCATTCTCGTCGAGGCAAATATCGTTTTCTGCGGACGATACGTCGCCTCGATATTGACGGGCGAGAATCTTCTCGCCGCTCCTCCGAACGAATAGAAACTCAAGGCCGTGATCGGCTCGATCTGATTTCGTCGTCCTGCGACAAGGGCTCCGCCGAACGTTTTATCAAAGAAGTACTTTCCGCGGACCGTTATCGAAAATATCTCGTAGGGCTGGATCGAAAGGTTGTCCTTCTTTGTCTCGTCCTCGCTGCTTAACCGCTTCTGAGCCTCCTTCGTAACGGCCTCCGCATAGCGGCGCGTATAGATGCGGTTTGTGATGCCGTATTCGAGTTCGTTCGTGTTCGTGATCGTATCCAGATAGTCGAACCGGATGATCTTGTTGAAATTATCGACGCCTTTCACGAATCGATACGTCAGGAAAGGTTCGATCACGTGTCGAAACTTGAACTTCTTATCCTTGCCGTAAAAATTCTTCGCTAAAGCGACCGGCCGAATATCGAGTGAGAACTGACCGTACTTCCGAATCAGGTCAGTGCTGATCACATTTCTTTGAACGTCGAGCGAATTCGAATAATACGTAACGCGCGCCGACGCAGACGCCGTAAAATTCAAATACTTCGTGTAGAGCGGAACGGTGAATTCCGGATAGACATCCATCCGCTGCATTATCGCCGGCGTGAGAGTCGGTTCCTGTAGATTCTGCCGCCGATAGAGCCCGATGTTGTCAACTTCTTCACGCCTCGAAACGCCTTCAAGCGAAGTCTTGAATGAGAAGTATGCGTTCTTAAAGAAGGAGAGTCGCGAGGGACGCTTCTCGAAGGAGATGCTCGGCAAGTTCCGTGTTTTGACGCGTACGTTCGGGATCGAGATCACCTGCGAACGCGCCAAAATATTCATTGAGTAGTTCGTCCAATTCTTGTTCACAAAAACCTGCGACTTCTCGATGGGCGAAATGATCTGCTGAATCCCTTCGAGAAACACCTGGCGGAACGCAAGATTCGACGTAATGCGAATGTCAGCGGACGCCGTAAAGCCGTTCGGGAAGAA
Organism: Pyrinomonadaceae bacterium; assembly: GCA_035432765.1. Classification (GTDB taxonomy): domain Bacteria; phylum Acidobacteriota; class Blastocatellia; order Pyrinomonadales; family Pyrinomonadaceae; genus OLB17. The sequence continues at coordinate 5,572 of DAORTR010000088.1, read as the reverse complement.
CTGCACGCCCTCTGCAAATACGCTCGATCCGCCCTGATTCGGATGATCCGCGTCTTCACTTGCGCCGAAGATCCTGTCCTTGACCGCAAAAAAACCGATGTTAAAGTACGATCTCGAATTCGACCGTGTCCTAAGTTCAGCGCCGTATCCGAACCCGCGTGAAGTATAGACGTCACCGCGAAACGTAACGTCTGCCGACGGCCCAAGCGTTTGAAAGTACGCACCCGAAAACTGCACGCCCTTTGTCGGTGAAAAGCCGAAAGCGGGCGTCAGAAAGCCTGATTTGCGATCCTCTTTGTCGATCGGCAGCGAAGCAAACGGAAGGGCGATGATAGGCACGTCCTTGATCTTGAATTTTACGCCCTTTAGCTTTACGCGGTCGCCGATCTTGATGCGAGCGGACTTTGCCGCGAAGCTCCATTTCGGCACAGCCTCGTCGCAGGCAGTGAACTCCGCATTGGTCACGTGCAGCTCGGTCAGCGAAACTCGTTCGACTCGCGCCGCGGTAAAGTAAAGCACCGTGCCGTCATTCGTCTGATTGGTAAAGCCCGTCGCATCTTCGAACCAACCGAGCTTTGTCCTGTAATTCCACTCAGAGCGAACGCCAGTGATCCGTTCGTCATTTCCCTTATCGAAAATGACGTTGCCGGTCGCGACCATCTTGTTCTCCGCCTCGTAGATGACGATCTTGTCGGCCTGCATTCGATAAATGCCGTAGTGTGCATCGGCATTGCCTTCGTGCGTAACTACGCGATGGCCGGCCGCACCTTCGACCGATTGCCGTTCGGAATAGACGACAACTTCGCCGTCGCCGCCTTCAGGCTCGACATTGTCCTTCTTCTTTTGAGCGGTCGGAGCGATGACACTCTTTTCCGGTGAGATCGGATTGATATTGGGCGTGTCGGTTATCGGATTCGAGACTTGGCGGTCAACCGGATTCGTCTGCTGTGCCCAAAGCGGCGCACACAGTAATAACGGGAGGATCAATATGCAGCAAGCCAGGCAAAATCGCATCAAATGATCAGAGATTCTCGTCTAAAAAAGATGCTAACATGAACGCGGTTCAGATCTAAATCGGACAAATAACCACTTGTCGTGCGGCGTAAAGAACGCTCGGCATTAGGAGAGTTCGAGCAGGAAATAGTTCGTAGCGTCGATTCGTATAAGCCGCCCTTGAGAATACGGCGCAAGCATGAAAAGTTTCGGGTCATAAACCGTCCCATCAAGCCCGCTATCGCCCGACGTCTCGCTTTGGGCGGTCAGTTCACTCGGATACCAGCTTTCGGGCGAAATACTTACTTTTCCTTTTGCAGGCCCTGATCCGGCAGTGATCTTGTCCGCATCTTCCGGCGAGAATCGCAGAACGGCGACGATCTTGTTCGAACCATTTTCCTTCTTCCATGCGAGATCTTCTGTCTCGTAGGGAACGTTTATCAGCATCTTGAGTTCTTCAAGATTTGAATTCGCCGAATTCAATTCGGCATTTGCATTTGTATTCGCGTTGATCGGACGATTGGCAGTCTCCTGCGTGCCGGTGGTGCAGCCGTATGCCGTTAGAAGTATCGAGATCAAAAAGATTCGGGCGATTATCACAATTTTGCAAAGGGAGAAACGGTGTCGGACTTTAGATGACCCTTTCACATTACAGAATTGTCATACGTAACGCAAAAGCCAGCAGATCGAGCTGACGCCCTAGGCATTCTCGTTTTCAAACCCGAAATCGTGATATTCTATCGGTTGTGGCTGATAGACCATCCGTTATGACTCCAGAGACAAAGCAGGCTCGAACCGCCAACACCAATGAAAAAGAGCGTTGGGAGACCGAAACGCTAAATCCGTCCCTCGATAAACGGGGCGAAAGGAAGACGGCATTCGAAGGCGTTTCCCTCGAAGCGGTCGATGGGTTGTACTCGGCTACGGATAGCGACGGCATCGAAGTCGGCTTTCCGGGCGAATTTCCCTATAAGCGCGGCATTCACCCGACAGGCTATCGCGGAAAGCTTTGGACGATGCGGCAATTCGCCGGCTTTTCGTCGCCGGAAGAGACGAATCGGCGTTTCAAATATCTAATGGCCCAAGGCCAGACAGGCCTGTCCGTGGCCTACGACCTTCCTGCCTTGATGGGCCTCGATGCCGATTCGCCGCTCAGTGAAGGCGAGGTCGGAAAATGCGGCGTTGCCGTCTCGTCACTATCTGATTTCGAGGCACTTTTTGACGGAATTCCCCTCGACAGCGTTACGGTCTCGCAGACAATAAACGCTCCGGCACCGATATTCCTCGCGATGTATCTGGTGGTTGCCGAGAAGCAAAAGGCCGACTTTAAGAAGATCTCCGGCACGCTGCAGAACGATATTCTAAAAGAATATATAGCCCAAAAGGAATGGATCTACCCGATCAAGCCTGCGATGAAGCTTGTCATAGACACGTTCGAATATTGTTCGCAGTATGTCCCGAAATACAATCCCATCTCCGTCAGCGGCTACCACATCCGCGAAGCGGGAGCGACCGCCCTTCAGGAGCTTGCGTTTACGCTCCGCGACGGCGTCGAATATGTGCAATACGGCGTTGACCGCGGTATGGATGTCGATGAATTCGTGCCGAGGCTTTCGTTTTTCTTTAACGCGCATAACGATTTCTTCGAGGAAATCGCGAAATATCGCGCGGCGCGCGTGATCTGGGCTCGGACGATGAAAGAACGCTTCGGCGCAAAGGATCTGCGAACGATGCAGCTGCGTTTTCATACGCAAACTGCGGGAGTTTCTCTCACAGTTCAGCAGCCGCTGAACAACATCGCGCGCGTCGCGATACAGGCGCTCGCGGGCGTACTCGGCGGTACGCAATCTTTGCACACGGATTCTTACGATGAGGCCCTCGCTCTGCCGACAGACAGCGCAGCCCTGATCGCCCTTCGAACACAGCAGATCATCGCAGAAGAAACCGGCGTTGCGAACACTGTCGATCCGCTCGGCGGAAGCTACTATCTCGAATCTCTTACGGAGAAAATGATCGCCGGGTGCTTTGATTACTTCGATAAGATCGATGGCTTCGGCGGCATGGTTGAGGCGATCGAGGCGGGCTTCCCGCAACGTGAGATCCAGGAATCTGCGTACCAATATCAAAAGGCCGTTGAGCGGAACGAGCAGACGATCGTGGGCGTAAATAATTACGCGATGGCCGAAGAGACTCACAAGACCGAGATCCTGCAGATCGACGAGGGCGTACGCGACCACCAACTTTCGCGGCTCCGGCGGACGAAAGAAACTCGAGACAACGGATCTGTTGCAAACTCTCTCGAAACTCTTAAGAAAGCCGCTTCGGCAAATGAGAACACAATGCCCGCGATCATCAGCGCAGTCGCCGCTTACGCGACCGTCGAAGAGATATGCGTCGCTCTTCGAGATGTTTACGGCATATACGAAGAACCTGCCTTTTAGCGTAAAGTCTAAGTTCTCGCTGTTTGCCTGTTAGCGTGACCCGGAAATTTTCCAGATCGATTAGCTGCTTCTACCCCTCGGCTGAGAGATACGATGCCAACACGATCAGACAATTATTCTCTCGGCGCGCAGGGCGAGGCTCTTGCAGCGGACTACCTGAAATCTCTAGGCTATCGCCTTGTGTTGACGAATTTCAAGGTTCCGGTCGGACGCAATCGCGCCGGAGCGGCGGTTACGGGTGAGATCGACATTATCGCCCTCGACGGACGTACACTATGCTTCGTCGAAGTAAAGACGCGGCGGTCTGATGATTTCGTACCGGTGATCGCGGCGGTTGATAAACAAAAGATGCGGCAGATCTCGCGAACCGCGCGAGTCTATCGACGGCTATTCGCCGTAACGGAAATGCCCGTTCGATACGATGTGGTTACTGTTCTCGCACCGAAGGATTCAGAGCCGAAGATCACATTGACGAAGGCATTCTGGAACGAAGCAAGTTTGAAGAAGCGCGTGTGGACGTCGGACAGATGGATGTTTTAGCTCCTAAACAATGCGAAGCGACGGCGCGGAACCGCTCGATCGAACTTCGATTCAAGAATGACGACGCCCGCACGCTCGAGATCTGGCGGCGTGAAGGCGACACGACCGGTTGGGAACTGATAGCGACGACGAGCCGGACACGATTCATCGATCGTCCGATAAAGCCCGGCCAATATTACGAATACCGAACTCGCACGAAAAAGGGCGAGGTCGTTTCCGACTTCTCGCCCTCAACTGTAATCTACGGAAAATGACGCTTACTTTATCTCCCAAGACGTTCCGATCGTGAATGAACGTCCGCGTGCAGGCGCAAAGTTGAACTGCTCGCTGTACGCTCGGTTGGTCAAGTTCGAAACACCGACGTTGACGTTGAAATTAAATCTCTCGCGTCGGAAATAATAGCCGCCGGACACATTGTGCGTTACGAACCCAGCCTCAGGTCCGCCGTTACCGCCTTGATTCACGGGCAGCAGGAATTGCGGTGAAAGCCGTCTTTGCTCGGCAACAATGCGCGCCGTGTAGTCGAAGAAATAATTTCGTCCGAAATTCTGCCAGCGGACGCCGATGTTCGTCCTGAACGGGCTGATAATATCGAGCGGAACATTCTTCTGCGTATCATCGCCGCGAAGGTAGCTGAAGTTTCCGTTCGGAGTAAGCAGACCGAGACGAACCTTGATAGGAACCTCGAACTCAGCCTCGACGCCCTGTATGCGTGCCTTGTCAACGTTCTGCGTTTGATATACGCGAACCGGGTCGCGGCCGGGAGGCGAACTCACGATCTGGCAGTTGTCCGGATCATAAACAGTTCCCGGCTGGACGATAAAGATCGGGCACCCGCGACTGTCAAAAGCTGCCGGCGTTGACATAAAATTCTCGTAGTTATTACGAAAGTATGTTGCCGAAGCTGAAAAATGCTTGTTCTTGAAGCGGACGGTCGTGTCGAAATTGACGCCGGTTTCGGGCTTGAGCCTCGGATTGCCGATGACAAATCCGCCGATCGAACCTGAATCGGTAAAGAATATCTCGAAGATATTCGGCGTGCGGAACGAACGCCCGACTCGAGCCGCGACCGTAACCTCATTCGTAAGGTTATAGACAACGCCGAAATCTCCCGTAACCGCGGTCGTTGCGACGTCCATTCCGTTCGCAAGATCGTCGATGCCGAGGTCGTGTATCTGGTCAGGCCGAAGCTGCGGCAGGTCAAATCCCGTCGTCGGCTGCGCCTTTGTCTTGAAATTATCGACGCGAATTCCGCCGATGAGTTTTAAGCGCTTTGCGATACGAAATTCGTCTTGAGCGAAGGCGGCAAAATTCGCGAGCGTCGCATCCGGCACACTCTTCGAATTATCGATCGACCGCACAGGCGACGTGGGTGTGAACGCGTTAACGATCGTTCGCGTATCCCTATTCGAATCGCGGAAGAAGCTCGCTCCGGCGGTCAGGATATTGCGGCTTCCGATCTTCCAATCGGTTTGTAGGTCCGCGCCGCTCGTACGCGTGTCGGTGATCGTCTCGCTGAACCGATACATTCCGGGAAAGTATGGCATCATCGGCGGAACCGTCAAAACGTTCGTAAAATTGCGATCCTGCTTTTGGTA
>DAORTR010000087.1:0-11113 GCA_035432765.1 Pyrinomonadaceae bacterium | reverse complement strand
GGGATCGCGATCTCCATCCGTGAGGTTTCGCGAGCCAAAGATTTTTCCTGTAATTCTTCCATCTAGCTATAGATCTGATACTTAATGATATACTTTGCGGCCGATTCCGGCACGTTCGAGCGCCATGAATCGTCATCTTCCTTTATCTTCTTTCGGATCTCGGTCGCCGAGAGATCAACCTTGACGGCATCCGTAATATAAATCTTCTTTGCCTTTGCCTCTGTATTTACGGGAACATCGGCGTTCCGTACATCGACGATCCGCTCTCTGACCTCTTTAGTTACGTGGTCGGTCTCAATATCGTAGCCCGGCCTCGTAACGACGATATGATCTGTCAGTTCAAACAGCCGTTCCCATTGCCGCCAAGTGCGAATATCCCGCCATGAGTCGGCTCCCATTACGAAGAATATCTCTTCGCGAGGCAGCATCTGCGTTAGCCGCTCAAGCGTCTCGACAGAATACGGCCTTTGAGGCATCTCGATCTCGATTCGCGACACGCTGATCTGCGATTCGTTCTGCGTAGCGAGGCATAGCATCGCATATCGATCGAATACCGATGTCGGAGCGCTGCGTTTATGCGGAGCGTGATACGCCGGCACGAAAACGAATTCGTCGAGCTCGAACTGCCTCATCAACGCGTTCGCGATCGCGAGATGACCGAGATGCGGCGGGTCGAAACTCCCGCCGAAAAACGCTATCCGAAGCGGACGCCGTTCTTCAGTCATCATCCTCAGCCCTCAAACGAAGAGCAACCTTGTTCACAAGCTCCGAAACGCCCTTATTTGCTACAGCGGAGATCGCGAAGAACGGTCGCCGATCTTTCTTTGCCCTCGCCTCGAGCGAATCAAGACGCTCTTGCTCGTCGAGTGCGTCGATCTTGGTCGCGACGACGATCTGCGGTCGTTTCGCAAGATCCGCGTCGTAGGCCGCGAGTTCGCGATTGATTATCTCGTAATCTTCAACCGGATCGCGTCCCGACACCGATGAGACATCGACGAGATGCAGGATCAGCTTTGTACGTTCGACGTGCCGCAAAAAGCGGTCGCCGAGGCCCGCTCCGTTCGACGCTCCTTCGATCAGGCCCGGAATGTCCGCAACGACAAATGTCTTGAAATCACCCATATCGACGACGCCGAGATTTGGTTCAAGCGTCGTGAAAGGATAATCGGCTATCTTCGGTTTCGCGGCAGAAATGACGGAAATGAGCGTGGATTTGCCCGCATTCGGAAAACCCACGAGGCCGACGTCGGCAATTAGCTTTAGTTCGAGTTGAAGAGTGTGTTCCTCGCCGGGACGGCCGTCATAGTGGTATTTCGGAGCTTGCTTGGTAGGTGTCGCAAAATGAGCGTTTCCCCAGCCGCCTTTTCCGCCCTTTGCCACAAGGTAGTTCTGGCCGGCCTCGACAAAATCGAATAGCAGGTCGCCCGAATCGGCGTCAAAGACCTGCGTTCCGACGGGAACGCGAACGGTGATGTTTTCGCCGTCCTTCCCGAAACGGTTCGAGCCCTCGCCATGCCGGCCGCGTTCGGCCTTGTGTTCGGGGTTGTAGCGAAGGTGCAGAAGCGTATTCAAACCTTCGTCGGCTTCAATAAAAACACTGCCTCCAACGCCGCCGTCGCCGCCCGAAGGGCCGCCGCGAGGAACGAATTTTTCACGCCGAAATGCGGTTACGCCATTTCCGCCATCACCGGCTTTTACGTGGATCTTTACGCGGTCAAGGAACATTTTCTCTAACTAGATTCTATTCGGCGGCGGCGACACTAACAAACCGCGAATGCCGATTCGAAAGCGGCATACCTGCATCAGAATTTAAAAAATGTTACCGTTTTTATTTCGCTTCATTCGGGAGGACATAGATGAACAACGGCTCAATTGCCGAACCCGCCGGATTTTGGACGCGTTTTGAGAACTCGGCGGCGGCCGATCTAGGCGACTTTACAACGACGCGGCGCGTGATCAGGATCTCGCTGCTTGCGATCATTATCGGCGTTGCCAGTGCCGGTATCGCTTGGCTGCTCTTACGCCTGATCGCTCTCTTTACAAACATATTCTTTTATCAGACATTCAGTTTTGATAATGCTTCACCTGCAGGGAACACGCTCGGTTGGCTCATTATTTTCGTGCCCGTTATCGGCGGCCTGATCATCGGGTTTATGGCTCGGTACGGTTCTGAAAGGATCCGCGGCCACGGCATTCCGGAAGCTATAGAGTCTATTTTGCTCAACGGCAGCCGCGTCCAGCCGAAGATCGCGATCTTAAAGCCGATTTCGTCCGCGATCTCCATCGGTTCCGGCGGTCCGTTCGGCGCCGAAGGCCCGATCATTATGACAGGCGGCGCGTTCGGCTCGATGATCGCGCAGTTCTTCAAACTCACGAGTTCCGAGCGAAAGACGCTGCTTGTTGCCGGTGCGGCGGCAGGTATGGCCGCAACGTTCGGAGCTCCGATCGCTTCTGTTCTGCTTGCGGTCGAACTGCTTCTCTTTGAATGGAAGCCCAGAAGCCTTATTCCTGTCGCTCTTGCGGCCGCCGCGGCGACGACCGCTAGACGGTATTTGCTCGATCCGGCTCCATTATTTCCGGCAGGCCCTTTTCCGAGCTTTGTGGGATTTGACGGCTTGATGGGCTGCATTGTTGCCGGTTTGCTCGCCGGCGTGCTCTCGCTGCTGCTCACAAAAGGTGTTTACGCCTCGGAAGACGCGTTCGCAAAAATCCCGATCCATTGGATGTGGTGGCCGGCGATCGGCGGCATCGCGATCGGCATCGGCGGCCTGATCTTCCCGCAGGCGCTCGGAGTCGGCTACGATGTCATTCGTGAGCTTTTACAGACAGATGCACCGATGAAGATCCTTCTCGGCGTCCTGTTCGTAAAATCTCTTATCTGGGTGATCTCGCTCGGCTCCGGCACGTCGGGCGGCGTGCTTGCTCCGCTATTAATGATGGGCGGCGCATTAGGCGGGCTTCTTGGCGGAATCCTGCCGACTGAAGGCGTCGGCTTTTGGCCCTTAGTGTGTATGGGAGCGATCCTCGGCGGCACGATGCGTTCGCCGTTCACCGGCATTGTCTTTGCGCTCGAACTGACGCACGACATCAATATGCTTCTGCCGCTTCTGATCGCCGTTACGATCGCGCACGCTTTCACTGTCTTGACGCTCGGACGCTCCATTCTCACCGAAAAGATCGCCCGGCGCGGTTTTCATATGAGCCGCGAATACTCGCTTGATCCGATGGAGATCACCTTCGCAAGGGAAGTGATGCGTACCGATATCGACGCCCTTCACGAAGGCCGAACGAACAAAGAACTTGCGGAATTGATTCCGTCGGATCTCTCAAAACGCGTACAGCATATGTATCCGGTCGTTGACGAGAAAGATCGACTTGTCGGTGTCGTAACTCGGCGTGATCTGCGCGGCGCGATACAGCACGTCAAAGACGATCCGAACGGCAAACTATCGGAGATCACGCGGTATCGTCCGCAAATGATATTCGACGATGAACCCTTACGGCCGGTCGTCGAGAAGATGGCCGCGACCGGAATTACTCGTTTTCCCGTTGTGGATCGGGAAGATCCGCAGCGGCTTTTAGGGACGATCTCGCTCAACAATCTTCTCGAAGCGCGCGTCATTCATCTAGAAGCAGAAACGCGTCGCGAACAGGTTCTGCAACTTCCGTCCGTTCTCGCAATGGCAAAGGCCAGGGCAACACGCGATAAAGAAAAGGCCGGCAAGAAAGAGAAGGATTAGCGAAAAAAACAAAAGCGTTGAAACTTGTGATCGCTCACGAGAATCAACGCTTTTATTTTTCCTTGTCCCAAAGACTCGCGACCCGAAGGCCCCAACTCTATACGGGATCGAAGGGGTTGGCAAACATCTCATGTACACGCGATGTCTGCCGGGCTTTTCTATTCCGACGACGCTCTGCGGGGAGCTCTTTTAATCGCCGGTCAGCACAAGAAATTAAAGCGAACTAGAATTCCTTTCTGGCTCTGAAAGTTGCCCACAAGGGGCGAACACTAGAGGTGCCGTTAGGTTTTTTGTTTGGTGGCTTTTCCTCCACCGCCGGTTACGCTTTCCGGCAAACGAGGCTCACATCTCAAATCCCGAGGGACTTTTCAAGCGAGCGGCGTGTTGTGCACTCATTGCAGGCTGATCATTTCCTACAGGGTGTCGCAAGTTTTTATCCCTGCGACCGAAGATCAAAAGTCTGCGAACAAACTCTCGATCGAGATCCGATTAAGGACCTGCGGCACAAGCCTTTCGGCTTCGGTTCCGGGCGTTTCAAACGGTGGCTTCCGCTCCTGCCGTTCTTCGAAGAAAAGCGTCACCGCAATCCTTCCACCTCCCGGTGCCGGTCAAAATGCCCGTAAGCAACCTTGACTGTATGGCTATACTAACCCATAAAATTACTAAGTCAAGTAGAAAATACTTTAAGTATTTGGGTTCTTATGCTAGGCAGTTGTGAGTATCTTGTGGAAAACCTTGAAGCTCGAATTGTGAAAGTTTTGTGGAGAACTAAATAAGTAGTTGGAGCCGCAATGACTTGCATCGTGAGTGTAAATGAACGTTTCGCGGATCGCTCAATAATGCAGTAAAAAATATAGCGGCAAAAAAAACTCTTCAAGACATAAAAAAGCACGCGGCCATCTTGCGGACACGTGCCTTTCTACGGATAAAACTCTGCTATCGGTTATGCAGTTTCCTGAATCGGATCTGCCGCTCGTTCCGTATAGACGCTGATGAATTTGCCTCTGCGGCCTTTATCTTCGAATTTTACGAAGCCTTCGATCAGAGCAAAGAGCGTGTCGTCCTTGCCGCGTCCAACGTTATTGCCCGGCTTCCATTTGGTGCCACGCTGGCGTGCAATGATGTTTCCGCCGAGGACGTGCTGCCCGCCGAACTTCTTAAGGCCGAGACGCTGTGCATTCGAATCGCGGCCGTTTCTGGATGAACCTACACCTTTCTTATGTGCCATTGTATTTGTAAATAGTCGATCGTGAACGGGTAGGATCCTTCTTACCCGTCCAGATAACTCGTCTTAATCGATCGTGATCTCTGTAAAACCTTGACGGTGTCCTTGCTTGCGCTTGTACTGCTTGCGGCGCTTCTTTTTGAAAACGATGATCTTATCGCCAAGGCCGTGGCCGACGACCGTTGCCTTAACGCTCGCTGCGGTTGCTTTGCCGTCCGCAAAGATCGTGTCGATATCGACTTTCTTGCCTGTTTCGGCATCGATCGAAGGAACTCGGACCGTCTGGCCGCTCTCGACCGCGAATTGTTTACCGCCGGTTTTAATGATCGTGTAACTCATTTTCACTCCCTAGCTTTCTTCCCGGCCTAGCGGGCAAACTGCCGCCTACAGCCGAAAAGGTCAAATTATACGGAAAAGGTTGTAGCAGGTCAAGCTTCGGCGGGGTTCTTTACAATGCCTATGAACGGAAGGTTCCGATAGCGCCCCGCAGCATCCAGGCCATAGCCGACAACGAACTCGTTCGGTATCACAAATCCTGTGTAATCAACATTTAACTCTTTGTTTATTCGAGGTTCCGGCTTGTCGAGAAAGCTCGCAAGCCTGATTGATCTTGCGCCGCGAGAGCCGAGGATATCGAGCAATCTTGTCAAAGTAAGCCCTGTGTCAACGATATCTTCGACAACGAGCACGTCCTTGTCGCGGATCGGATTACTAAGGTCTTTCAAGATCTCGACGTCGCCGGTCGAGACGGTTCCGTCCTTATAGCTCGAAACGGACATAAAGTCGATCGTCATCGGCAGGTCGATCGTCCGCATCAGATCCGCCATAAATACGCACGATCCCTTAAGGACGCCTACAAGCACGAGATCGCCGCCTCTATAATCGGCAGTTATCTGTGCGCCCAATTCGGCGATACGCGTGCGAATGTCGTCCGCAGAGTAAAGAACGGAAAGGTTCGGGTTTGTAAACTCGGTCGCTGCGGTCTGTTTCATTGATTCGGCCGTCATAAATATTTGCTTCTTTGTTTGATTGGTTGGCTAAATGAAATATATTCAAATAGTACCGCCTTTTCAAGGAAAGGTGCGGTGTCCTTCGAAAAGAATGGTAAATGCTACAGACGAAACGCGTGATCGTGTCCGAGAGCTTGTCCGTCAAGTGCTTGCGAGTGTGCCGGATGAGACTGCCGAGACGCACGCTCCGAGCGGGTCGCACACACCGGAGCATATTGTCGTAAATTCTCTAAAAGAGAAATTGGCCGCTGAATGGGATCGCGATGAATCTTCGAAACTCCTGCTTACCGAGGACGATATTCGAGGGCTCGATGCCGGTGCGAGGCTTCGCGTCAATGAGAAGGTGAAATTCACTCCGCTCGCGGCGGATATTATTCAAGATCGTGGCATCCACCTCGTCAAAAAGGTTTCGAGAACAACTGCGATCAAAGTTAGGTCGGTCGCGATCGGGGCCGATCATGGCGGTTTCAAGGCGAAAGAGGCGTTGAAGGCGAAGTTGGCCGAACGCGGAGTGAATGTCCGCGATTTTGGCACAGATTCCGAGGAAGCGGTCGATTATCCGGATTTTGCACACGCCGTCGCAAAAGCTGTCGGTGCGGGACACGTTGACGCGGGAATTCTTATCGACGGTGCGGGCATAGGAAGCGCGATCGCCGCTAACAAGGTTCCGAACGCTCGTGCTGCACAATGTTATTCCGCGGCACTTGCGAAAAATTCGCGTGAGCATAATTCGGCGAACATTCTCTCGCTCGGAGCCGGGCAGAATTCGCTCGACGAGATGTGGCAGATCGCCGAAACTTTCCTCTCGACCGAGATAACCGAAGATCGGCATAAAAAACGAGTCGCAAAGATCGACGCTATCGATAGGCAGTACCGAAAGTAGTAAGATTTACTTGTAAAGCAATGCAATCGAACGGACAACACGAATTACTGGTCGAGCAGATCACGGACCTTGTGATGGCAAAGCTCTCGGGCGAGGAATATTCGCCGAGTTTTTGCCGCGCGGACGTCGAGCGCGTCGTTGACGCAGGAGCCGAGCGGATCGGCATCGTCCTTGGCGAGACTGCGACCGCCCACGATTGGGCGAGTTTGATCGACCACACGCTCCTAAAGCCCGAAGCCTCGCTCGCCGACATTAAAAAGCTCTGTAGAGAAGCCGCCGAATTCGGATTTGCATCCGTCTGCGTGAATCCTGCCTATGTTAAAGACGCCGTTGACTTCCTGAAAGGCTCAAATGTCCCGGTGTGCACGGTTATAGGGTTCCCGCTCGGAGCGACATTGTCCGATGTGAAGGCGTACGAAGCCCGCAGAGCGATTTTCAACGGCGCACGCGAGGTTGATATGGTCATCAACATCGGAGCCCTCAAAAGCGGCGATGACTGCCTCGTCGAGGATGATATTCGAGCAGTTGTCGAGGCGGCCCACCAGGACCACATTCTCTGCAAAGTGATCATCGAGACCGCGCTCCTTACCGATGAAGAAAAGGTGCGCGCCTGCCTTGCCGCAAAAAACGCAGGAGCCGATTTCGTGAAGACCTCAACGGGATTTGCGAAAGGCGGGGCAACGGCCAATGACGTCGCGCTAATGCGTCGAACCGTCGGTTCATCACTCGGTGTGAAGGCATCCGGCGGCGTGAAGGGAATCGAAGACGCCCGCGCGATGTTCGAGGCCGGCGCAACACGCATCGGAGCTTCCGTCGGCGTGAAAATAGCGCAAGAAGCCTCGGGCATAAAGACCGAGGCTTCCACGTCTAGTTACTAGCGAAGCTAGGCAGGTGTTTACCAGCCTCGTTTCGCGGTGAAGTTGAACACTATGTAGCCGGAAGCTCCAACGGGCTGGCCGTTGATCGTCGCCGGTTTGAACTTCGAACGGCGGATCGCGTCCTCGGCAGATTTTCGAAGCGAGCTCGGGCCTGAGTCGGTTTCTACCTTCACGACCTTTCCTTCCTTATCCAAAATGACATTGACCGTGATCTTACCCTGAACATTTAGGCGGCGGTCCATCTCAGAATATCGCGGCGTTTCAAGCTCGACCACAAAGGCGTTGAGGTCGCCTACCGCGATCATTGCGGGAAGAGGCTCGCTCGATGCCGGATCGACCGGCTTTGTCTCGGTCGGCTTTGTTTCAGTCGGTTTTACGTCAGCTTTGGCGGTCGAATCGGATGCTTTCGGCTGGTCAACGGGCTTTGCTGGTTGGTCAACCGTTTTAACGGGCTGCGAGGCTGCCTGATTTGCAGCGACCTCTTTTGCCTTCGCGTCCTTCAATCTCGCGACTGCGGCCTTGGCAGGCTCGTTCGCATTGTCAGCTTCGACGGCCTTTTCGTAGTGAGCAAGGGCATCATCGGTCTGGCCGAGCTTTTCTTCAGCAGCCGCACGGCGGAACCACGAAGCAGTGTCCTTCGGGTCTCGTTGGACCGCAAGCGAAAATTGATTCACCGCCAATTCGAACTTTTGCTGTTTGACGAAGATCGAACCGCGTTCTGCATAGAGCGAAGCGTCGCCCGGCTTTAGATCGATGGCTTTTCCAAGCTCGATCAACGCACCTTCGAGGTCGCCTGCGGAGAGCAGTCCCATCGCGCGTGCTTTGTAAAACGCAGAATCAGGTGCGGGGCCAAGCGGCTTCGGGTTTGACGAAGCGACTTGTACCGGATCCTTTGCAGGCTCGGGCTTTACGCTCTTGTCCTTGATCGCTGCGATCAAGACCGTGCTGGCGCCGGTTGCCTCTAACTCCTTCTCCACGTCAGAAGTGAGCTCGAACGTAACACCTCGCTGAGCAACAGCCGTGGTCAGGATCTGATTCTTTTCTTCCATCGGAGCCTTCTTCGATCTCAGTGCGATCAGAATGTCGGCAAGGCTCAGCTCTTTTGATTGAGCTGAAATTGCCGGTACTGCGATCACGCTGAATAGGAGGCAGCCGAATATGATGTATATCGGTAATCGAATAGCGGAAAATACGTGGCGGAACATTGTTTTTCTTTTCTCCAGGGTGGGGTTAGTTATCGTTGATCAAGTCATCAACGGAGACCTTCTTTGCTTTTGCGGGGGTCGCAGCGGCGGCGGGTTTCTGTTCGGGTTTTGCGGGCTTTGCCTCGGCAATTTGCGGACGAGGTTTGGCATCGCGGGTTTCAACTGCGGCCTTGTCAGGTTCAGCAGGAGAATTCTGTTCTTGAGCCTGCTGATCAGCCGGAGCGGTTTGGCTCTCGGCGACCGGTTGACTCGTCGTATCGGCACCGACCGTAGCGGTTGCCGGTGCGGACTGTGTTTTCGCTGGTTCGCTGCCGCCTCCCATCGTCGAGCTTATCACCCAGATGCCGACCGCAAGCAAGATCAGCGCGACGGCGCCGATGCCAATGAACTTTGCGGAACTGCTTTTTGTTTCCGATTCGAAAGAACCGAACGACGCGGGAGCCGATGAAAACGGTGTTTCGACCGAGTCCTTCACGGCCTTCTTCGCCGCCGGAACTGCTTCAACGACGGGGATCGCATTTGCCTCGACCCGCGTATGCACGCCGCCAAAAGGCTCATCCGCAGGGGAATGCGTGAGCACGGGCGACACTTCCTCTTCTTCGACGGACTCCGGCTCTGACGGTGCGACCTCGTCGATAAAGGGTTCCGGATGCTCTTCGATCACTTCCTCGGAATGCGAGAAGGTTGCGGCCGACACTTCCTCAGCGACAGGCGTTTCTGCAACCGCAGGCTTTTCTTCGACGGTATCTTCGACCGCTGCAACGGCTTGTTCGACGACTTCATTCGACGAAGTTACTTCAAATTGTGCACCGGCAGGTTCCGGATCGGGTTCAGAAACCGATACCGCAGCGGCTTCCTGCTCGGCGACGACTTCTTCTTCTGCAACCACTTCCTCCGTCGGAGCTTGAGCGGCGTACGAAGCAATCGCGGCAGTCTGCGCAAAGGGAATTTCGAGCAGATCTTCAAGATCATCAGCTTTTGCGGCGGGAACATTCGCCTGTGCGGCTTCCACGCGATGCGTTGCAACCTCTTCAACCGGTGCGATAACCTCTTCAACCGGAGCAAAATGCTCTTCAACCGGAGTAATATCCTCTTCAACCGGAGTAATATCCTCTTCAACTGAAGCAATATCTTCTTCAACTGAATCAATATCCTCTTCAACCGGAGCGATATGCTCTTCAACCGGAGCGATATGCTCTTCAACCGAAGCAATACGCTCGCCAACTGAAGCAATCTGCTCGTCAACTGAAGCAATATGCTCGTCAACTGAAGCAATATGCTCGTCAACTGAAGCAATATGCTCTTCAACTTCGACGGGCGGGGTGAAAACCACCGGCGGCGGAGCAAGCGCTGTTGCTACGGAAGGCATTGCCGAGTGCATCAGAGCGGCTTCCAGCGAATCGTCACGCAGCTCGCGTTTTAGCGAAAGCATCTTCATCAACTCAGCAGCGGCCTTTTGCGGTACGTGCGGATTGATGCTGCCGATCGGCGCGAGCGGGTCATTCCCGGAGTCGAGCATCACGATCAGGCGTTCAAGAGCCGATTTCGGTGCCGATCCGGCCAAAAGATTGTAAAACACTGCTCCTATCGAATACAGATCGGTGCGGTGGTCGGGCGGCGAATCAAGAAGCGCGAGACTGCGTTCATCGTAATCGGCGGTGATCGCCTTTTGAGATGCGAAATCGAGCGTGTCCCAAATTGCCTCGAGCGGCAGAAATGCAGATTCCGACGGGTTGCTGCCGAGTACGTGTGCACGCTCAAAAAATGCGAGTTTAAGCGTACCGTCAAGGCTTGAGCGGAAATAAAGCGGCGAGATCTCGATCAGTTTTGCATTCGGGAACTGCTTGCGGATCTGCGCGACCGAATCGACTATAGGGCGAATGCGCTCGCAGAGTCTTGCGACATCGGCTTCATTGTGCCGATCGCTGCCAAGGTCCCAAGGCCCGGCGCTCGCGAGCGGTTCAGTAACGAGATACGCGCGTCCGTTCTCGTCGAAACGGTCGGCGATCTCGAGAATTCCGTTGCCGCGGTATTTAGCGTTCGAGTTCCCAAAAAGGGTCAGGCCCGCGTTTTCGCATAGCAGAACGGCTTTAGCTGCAAGGTTGTCCTGTGCCTCGTAAATGGTGTGCGATGAGCTTGAGGCGACTATTTGGCTGACGCGGAAGCGTCCTT
>DAORTR010000086.1:0-11216 GCA_035432765.1 Pyrinomonadaceae bacterium | reverse complement strand
AGGGGATGATCCATCACCACGCCCAGGCGGTCGAAATGGTCGCTTTGATGGAAGGTCGGACGACGAACAAAGAACTTCGTCTGCTCGGCGCACGCATCAGCCAATCACAATCCGATGAAATGCACTTTATGAAACGCTGGCTTGCCGCCCGCGGCCAACCGACGGAGATGAAGATGGCGGGAATGGATATGTCGGGTATGAGCGGCCACGAACATCATATGATGGGCCAAATGCTGATGCCGGGGATGCTTACCGCCGAACAGATGGCGGCCCTAAAAGCTTCGAGCGGCGCGGAATTCGACCGTCTATTTTTGACAGGAATGATACAGCACCATGGCGGAGCTCTCACGATGGTGAAAGAGCTATTTGAGACGCCCGGAAGCGGGCAGGACGCGGAACTTTTCACCTTCGCCACCGACGTTGACAGCGGCCAGCGGGCCGAGATCCGAATAATGCAGAAAATGCTGGGAGAGTAAACTTTACAAATGAAGAACCGAAATTTATCGAACGCACTTCTATCGACCGCCGTCTCGGCGTTCGTATTCATCGGCTTTGCCACGGTTGCGCTTGCCCAAGGACCGCCGGCCCCGCCGCCGCTACCTCCCGGAATGACAGGCTCGAACGCTAACGATCCCCGAGCGCACCTTAAGGCCGGAGTCTTTGACGCGGGCGAAGCGGCGTTGGGCATCAAGCATCTCGGCTTGCTCAAAAAGCCGTCTGCATTCGATGTCGGCACCGATCCGAACAGCCCGATGGTCGCAAAGGCATTGACCTCCCTCGGAATTCCCGCCGACGCAAAGATACCTGCCGAACTGAAGATGTCCTTTGCGCCGCTCGCATTCGCCAATTCCGACATCGCATTTCAGGGGAATTATCTTTTCCTCGGCAATTTCTACGGCGTGAATATCTACAACATCGCCGATCCGAATAAGGCCGAGCTTGTTACTTCGATGCCGTGTCCCGGCGGCCAAGGCGATGTTTCGGTCTTTAAGAATCTGCTGTTTATGTCGGTCGAAATGCCGAATGGCCGCCTCGATTGCGGCGAGCAAGGATTCCCGCCGCAGCCGCAAGGTTCAGGCTTGCCGGCAGCGGACAAAGATCGTTTCCGCGGCGTTCGCATCTTCGACATTAGCGACATTCGTGCTCCAAAACAGGTCGCAGCGATACAAACTTGCCGTGGTTCGCACACTCACACGCTGGTTCCCGATCCGAAAGATCCGAACAACATCTACGTGTATGTTTCCGGAACGTCATTCGTTCGGCAGGATGCAGAAATGGCCGGTTGTTCCGGCGGCACTCCGGACAAGGATCCGAATACGGCGCTCTTCCGGATCGACGTAATTAAAGTTCCTGTCGCCGCCCCGCAAGACGCGAAGATCGTCGCGAGTCCGCGTGTGTTCATCGACCCGAGAACCGGTGCCTACAATGGCCTGAGCGACGGCGGTTCGCATGCGAACAAAGGCAAAGCGGAAGACAGCGATCAGTGCCACGATATCACGGTCTATCCTGAGATCGGCCTCGCCGCAGGCGCGTGTTCGGGCAACGGGCTACTTCTCGACATTCGCGATCCCGCGAACCCGAAACGCGTTGACGCCGTTAACGATCCGAACTACGCCTATTGGCATTCGGCCGCATTCTCAAATGACGGCAAGAAGGTCGTCTTTACCGACGAATGGGGCGGCGGAATGGGCGCTCGTTGCCGTGCGACCGACCCGAACGTTTGGGGCGCGGACGCGATCTTCGACCTTGTCGATGACAAGCTGAAATTCCAGAGCTACTACAAGATGCCCGCGGCTCAGACAGAGCAGGAAAATTGCGTTGCGCACAACGGCTCGCTCGTTCCGGTTCCGGGACGCGACCTCAAGGTGCAGGCGTGGTATCAAGGCGGCATCTCGATCATGGACTTTACCGACACTTCGAAGCCATTCGAGATCGCATACTTCGACCGCGGCCCGGTCGATCCGAAAACGCTCGTTCTTGGCGGTTCGTGGTCGGCGTATTGGTACAACGGCAACATCTATTCGTCCGAGATCGCTCGCGGCCTCGATATCTTTGAGCTCTCGCCGACGAAATTCCTCTCGAAGAACGAGATCGACGCTGCAAAGACCGTCCACCTTCCTGAATGGAATGTCCAAAGCCAACAGCGTATCGTTTGGGCGAACAAACCTGTCGTCGCGAAGGCATATCTCGACCAGCTCGAACGCTCGAACGCGATCTCGGCGAAAGACGCCGCGAAAGTTCGAAAGGCACTCGACATAGCTGAAAGGAAAAAGAACGGTAACGGCTTAGCGAAGTCCGTCGCGATCGTCGAAAAAGCATCCGCCGCTTCGAAGAACGCCGACGCCGCCGCTCGCCTCAACGCAGTCGCCGATATCCTTCGCAAACCCGTGTTCTAACCCGCACGGGCCGTCAGAACTCGTTGATAAAAACCCTGTGCACACCCATATGTGCACGGGGTTTTTTCTCGCTCGCTGAGCCCCCACAAGTCGGCAACGCGGCAGGCGTGCCTCTCGCTTGACAGTTCTACGCGGAACAGTATTTTCTTTCGCGCAAGGTTTTTTTCATTACGCAGGTGTAGCTCATGAGGGAGTCCTCACGTTACTTTTGGCTCCTTTATACACCGAATTTTTACTAGACAAGGATTACTTTGGGATAACTTTCGTGCTGAGGCACGTGGAGGTGTATTCGATGCTAGGTCGTATTGTACCATCGGGGAGCTCGGCTAGACGCGGGCTTATCGGCTGTGGTCTCGTTCTTTTGGTCACCATTCTGGCGGTCGGCGTTATGGGCCGGAACGGGCGGCTGCCGCATACGGACGCCTTATCGGGGAAGAAGACGGGTTGGTTCGGCAAAGAATTGCCTCGTAATGCGGGCAGCTCTTGGAATCCGTTCGCGGCTCCCCTTCCGACGCCTACGCCACAACTCGCGAAGATGTTCTACTAAGGAGAGGCTTAATCGGCCTTCAATGATGAAGATGAATAAACAAGGCCTGAAATATAAACTGGACCAACTAGGCATTTATCCCGGGTTTTATTCCTTAAATGGTGATTTGTTGCCAGATAAAATCGTTCTTTATCAAAACTATCATAAATGGGAAGTTTTTTATTTCGACGAGCGCGGAAATCGTGAGAAATTTCATGCGTTTGAATCAGAAAGCGAAGCCTGTAACTACATCTATAGTTACTTCAAAAATTCTAAGACTGTTCGATAAGGACGGGTGTGATGGTGTTCGAATTAGACGTCTCCAACTTCAGTTACACCGCATCTGGTGGCATCTCGCAGATGAAGCTTGGGAATGGACGATGGGAAACTGCGAAGTTCAACTCGCGGATGCAGGTGACGGAGCTTGGGCTTGGGAACGGTTCGAATGATGCAAGTATTTGGAAGACCAACTACGAATATGGCGAACTACAGTCCGACGGCTCTGTTGACGTTTCGAAGAATACTGGCAACATAGCCAAGCAAACACTCACGGTTCCCGGGACGAGCTTTGTGCAGAGTTACAGCTATGATTCGCTTTATCGTTTGACGGAGGCGACGGAAAAGACAGGTTCTGTGACGAATTGGACGCAGAACTGGGAGTATGACCGTTACGGAAATCGGATCGGGTTCTCGCAGAATATCGCGGGTGTAATGACGGCTCCGAATCCGAGTGTCGATGTAAACACGAATCGTTTTAATACAGGACAAGGCTTCACATACGACAAAAACGGCAATATTGTGGCGGATGTCGATCCTGTAACAAGCGGAGCACGGTCATTCACGTTTAACGGCGACAACAAGCAAACCGAAATAAAAGACGCGAACGGTGTTGGGATCGCGAAGTATTTTTACGACGGTGAGGGAAAGCGTGTAAAGAAGGTCGTCACCGCGACCGGCGAGACGACGATCTTTGTGTATTCTAGCGGGAAACTCGTTGCAGAGTATTCGACCGCGACACCGCCAACTAATCCGAGCGTGAATTATACAACCACTGACTCTAAATTTCGGTTAGTTTGTAGATGCCTTTCTCGAGGCGTTCGGCGAGGGCGGAGTTGACGAGTTGGTGATTGGCGCGGCCGGCTTCGGTGCGGGTGAGGCCGAATTTGCCTGCGAGTTCGCCGACGAGGGTCATTCCGCACATTTTCAGGTACATACGGGCGAGTTCGAAAACGGCCGTCTCGCGTTTCATCTTGTAGGCCATTTCCTTCGGGAAGCGAGCTTCGCTGAGCGTCCAGATATAGGTAAATTTCGGGACGTAAATGACCTCTTGAGGCACGACCTTCATTCGCTTCTGAAGTTCGTCGAGGGTCTTCGTGAGTTCGGGCCGCGTTAACCCGGCAGCGTAACGCAGATCCGAGGTCGCAAGCTCGAATTCCTTTCTAAGTATCTTCAATACGGCTTGCGCGTTCTGCGATAAAATACCGCTCTCGCCCTTTTTTGAGCAGCCCCAAAGCGCGTTGAAGACCGGTATCATTCGCTTTGCGACGAACACCGAGTGTCCCTTGTAAACCTTGCCGTAATAGACGTTGCTGCGAGCGATGACCTCGTCCTTTAAGACCCACGACGTGCTTGCCTCCGGGTCTTTCTGCACATTTCGCGGCATATGCGCGTCGCGTCGCCCGCAGACGGCAATATAGACCGAAGGCAGACGCTTTCGCACGTCGGTCATCCCTAAGCAGAGTCCGAGGTCCTCGACCATTTGCTCGACCTCGGCAGCGGTTTCGATCCGCAGAGAGTCTTCGCGATGCCATTTGCGGTCGCGATAGAGTTCGATCTCTTCGGGCAATTCTCCGATCATCAGAAGCGATTAGAACACAAAAAAATAGCTGTCGGCTAATTGATAAGCTGACAGCTATCTCGAAATAGGAGATAAGAAAAAGTATTACCTCGGAGGCTGGTTATCTCTCTGAATTGGCGATGATGCAACGACCGAGATCGTCGAGCCTTTCATAAGCTCGATGTCGTCTTTGCCCTGAAGCACGACCGAACCCGCGCCGGCTCCGCCGCCGATCACCGCGCCGATCGCCGCACCTTTCAGGCCGCCAGCGATCGCGCCGATCACGGCGCCGATACCAGCCCCGATACCGCCGCGTTTGACGCTCTCTTTTGTCTGGCTGTCGCCTTTTGCGGTCCCTTCGATATCGACCTTTACGTCTTTGCCGTTCTGGTCGCGTATGGACGCCAAACTGCCCGCGAAATCATAAACTTCACCACTTCGCAGCGTGATACGCTCGAAATTGAACGTGATGTTCGATCGCCCGCTCACGCGTCCCGAACGTCCGACACCCGAAATGTATCCCTCGATCGTCGCGCCGCGAAATTCATTCGGCGACTGCACCGTCATCCGAAAGCGGTCGTTATTCTGCGAGACTTTCGTATTGATGTCGTTCTCGAGAGTTCCGCTGATAGTCGTTCCGTTCGGGACAATGAAGCGTCCCGTCCGCGGCGTGCTCGGCGTCGGGGGATAGTTACCGTCGCCGGGATCCCTGTTGTTCGGATCGTTGTCCGAATAGCCGCCGTTGTTGCCGTAATTGCCGGTGTCGATGCCGAGCCGGGCGACCTGATCCGTCTTGTTGTAAACGCTCTCGGCGAACACGGTCTGGTTCAGATAGCTCGTCGTGATGCGTCGAAGAACGCGCATTTCTTGCCCGTTGCGCGTGGTTTCGAACGTGATCGTATAATCCGTATCTCCGCCGATGCTCGAAACCGTAAGTTTGTCGCCCGACAATGTGGCGCGCAGGCGGATCGTGCGTCCCTGTGCGTCCTGTTCGGTCGTTTCGCGTCCGTCTGCAAGGAACGAGACAGGCGTCGCGGTCGAGGTCGCGAGCGTTACGCTATTGCCGCGAATGTCGAGGGCGATCTGGCCCGGTGCCGTGAGTTTGTTCTTTAATTCTTCGCGATCGCTGCCGCTTGCGTTCGAGCGCGCAATAATATCGTCGATACGCTCGCTCCGCTGCATATCGAGGTCGTACGTCCCCGAGAGGCCGACCACCATCGAACTTCCCGTTGTCGGATAATTATCGCGGTCGTTATTATATTGATCGTCGTTCGCGGCGCCCGTCGATGACCAATCATTCGTAACGCCGTAATTCGACGCAAGGCGGTCGATCTGAGCCTTGATGTCGTTCCAATCGTCCATCAGGCGTTGATTTTGCCGGTTCTCGATCAGAAACTGCTCGACGTGCTTCGCCGCATCGACGATCGGGCGAATATCGTCCCGATTTTCTCGCTTCTTATCAAAGTTATTTCGAAAATCCCGTATCGAATCCTTCAGCTCGCTGATGTCCTGCCCGACTTGCGAGACAACCGTCGTATTCACCGAAGCCGAGTTGAGTTGATAGCGAAGGTCGTAGTCAAAATTATCGACCTTTGTCGAAAGGCTTCTGACCGCATCGCGGATCTCTCGTTCACTTCGTTTTTGCGCATCTGCGGTCGTTACGCCCGCAACTGCGATAATTGCAACAAATAGTGCCGTTAGATGGATTCGTAGAGTTTTCATCGTGCGTTACCTACTTTCTTCTATTTTACGCGAATTCGGGCGACCTGCGCCGTGCGGCGCTCGCACCCGACCGTTATGAAGCATTTTCCGTGCCAAGAGTTGTAACCTCTCTCACGGCGAAATAATGCTAAAATTGGCAAAAACCTATGAAACAGAATATTACCGAAGCGGTCGTTCGATATATCGGGGACGACTATTTCCTCGGCACAACACCGAGCGGTTTGCCGCAATTGATGGATTCTAAAGGAGATAGGCACGCCGCTCCGACGCCGATCGAGCTGCTGCTGGTCGCGGTCGCAGGCTGCACGGCGATCGATGTCCAATCAATTCTTGCAAAGAAACGGCAGGACGTAACATCCTATGACGTGCGTATCTCTGGCACCCGAGCCGAAGAACATCCGCGAAAATTCACCGCTTTTCACATAACCCATATCGTGCGCGGACGCGGTATTTCGGGAAAGGCCGTCGAGGACGCGATCAGGCTCTCTGACGAAACGTATTGCTCGGTGGCGGCGACCGTAAAGCCGACCGCGACGATCACAACGGCCTACGAGATCATTGAGGAAGAAAAAGGCTAACGGCAAAATGCGAATAACGACGATCCTTTCTGTGATTTTTTTCCTAACTTCGGCTTTTATCGCTTCGGCAAATGCGCAAGTGCCGCTCGATACCGGCATCAAGATCCTTTATGCCGAGGACGCACGAGCGTTCACCAAAGATCTAGCCGCGTTCCTAACCTCGCCGAAGGCTGCCGTCCGCGCTCGCGCCGCTCTCGCCGCAGGCCGCATCGGCAGGAAGGAAGCAATCGAACCGCTTGGCAAGCTGCTCTACGACAAGGACGAAATCGTTCGCTCGAACGCCGCATTCGCTCTCGGTGAGATCGAATCTCCCGATGCTGCCGAGATGCTGCTTACGGCGATGGGCAAGGAGAAGTCAGCCGTCGTAATGGCCAGCATTCTCGAAGCGATCGGCAAAATAGCGGCCGCGAACGCAAAAGCAGAAAGCTCCGCGAAGATCAAGCTAGCGATAGCTGCCCAACTCAACGCAGAACTTGCAAAGGAAGCGAAACGCGACCGCCTTACGGTCCTGCTCGGCCTAACCGCGTTGATCCGAACAAGGCCGGAAGGCGCCGACGCCATTGCCGCAAAATTCTTGAGCGATAAGGACGCGCGCATCCGGGGCGATGCCGCCAACACGCTCACGCGCCTGCGTGCAAAGAATGCGAACACTGCCCTAATCGCGCTCGTCAAAAGCGAGACCGACCCGATCGCGCGGGCAAATGCCGCGAGAGCTCTCGGCGCCGCCGGAGCAAAGGAAGCAACGGACCTTCTGGTGTCCGTTATGACAAAGGATGCCGACAGCCGCGTACGCATTTCCGCCGTCCGCTCGCTCACATCTTTGAAAGACAGATCTGCGGGGCAAAAAGTCGTCGAGCGCGGGAACGACCTTCTTAAACAGGCCATCAACAAAGGCTTGGTCTCACGCAGGCTCGGCTTGCCGAACGAATTGACCGAACTGCTCGAACTCGCAACTGCCGTCGGCAACATCTTTGCCGGAACGAATGATGAAAAGACGCTCGAATTTCTCCGTCCATTGAGAGAATTTGACCATTATCGATCGTCCGAGACCGAGAGCGCGTTCGCGCGTGTTGCCGCGGAAGTTTACGTTCGGGAAGAAGCGCCTGAAGAAACCTTTACGGATTTCCGCGCGACGTCCGCCTATTTCACGGGTCTTGCAACGGTGGGCGACACAAAGAACGTTGACGCAATGAGAGCAGCCGGAAAGGTGCTGACAGCATTTCTCGCCGCAATGCCGGCGAAGGTTACCGACCCCGCAAAACGGATAGAACTCAAAAAAGCGTTTCCCGATGCGATCGGTGCGGCCTCAGCCTTGAAGATCGAAGACTTGGAAGAAATACTGCTCCAACAGATCGTGAATCCCGACGTCTTTATTCGCGTCGCTGTCGCAAATGCGATGTCTGAATTGCCGAAAAACGATAGGATCATCAACGCTCTTGAGAAAGCGTTCGGTGCCGCGCTCTCTTCCGACAAACACGAAGACGACGCGCAGCTTGCGATCCTCGATGCGCTCGCAAAGTTAGATAAGCAGGCGGCGATCCCGACATTTTCGCTCGCGCTTTCATCGCCCGATTATCTCGTGCGAAAAAAGGCATTCGACATTCTGGACAATGAGGCTTTGAAGAAAGATGCGAAGCTCGAGACCTTCCTAAAGAACGCCCGCGAGAAGCATCTCGATGAAGTACGGCCGTTCTCGGCAGCCTCAGGCACTAAACTTGGCCAGTTGCTTAACAAGAGAGCCGACTACATTCGCGCTCTTTCGCGAAAGAACGGCTCGGCGACCGCAGTCCTTCTGACCGAAAAAGGCGTTTTCGAGATCGAACTCCTCGGTGAAGACGCACCGCTCACCGTCGATAATTTCATTAAGCTTGCAAACAGCGGCTACTTCAACGGGATCGAAGTTCACCGTGTTGTCGCGAATTTCGTAATGCAGGACGGCGATCCGCGAGGCGACGGCAACGGCGGCCCCGGCTGGTCGATCCGGTGCGAGATTAATATGCAGCCGTACGAACGCGGTGCCGTCGGAATGGCTCTCTCAGGCAAAGACACGGGCGGTTCGCAGTGGTTCGTAACACACTCGCCGCAACCGCACCTTGACGGCGGCTACACCGTCTTTGGCCGCGTGAAAGGCACCGGAATGGACGTCGTTGACGGCATCGTCCGAGGCGACAAGATCTTGAATGTGAAGATCGTAGAGAAGTAGAAAGCTCGCATCAGAAAACCTATGGACGACGCTCTTCAACGCAAAGAGATCGAGATCGAGAAGAGTCTCGACGATCTGTCGCGTTATCTCGACGGGCTTTTTCGCATCCCCGGAACGGGTTGGCGTTTCGGGCTCGACGCTCTCATAGGCCTGATCCCGAGCATCGGTGACACGCTTACATTCCTGCCGTCGATGTACATTCTTTTTTCCGGCGTGCGTTACGGCGTGCCGAAGATCACGCTGCTTCGAATGGCGTTAAATATCGCGATCGACTATCTTGTCGGGATGATCCCGTTCCTCGGCGATGCGTTCGATTTTGTGTGGAAGTCGAACAAGAAGAATATGGAGCTGATCCGCACGCGCGCAACCGGCCGTGACAACGGTACACGCAGCGACTATCTATTCATATTTGGCTTGATAGGCGGACTGCTTCTTCTGCTCGTCGCATCGATCGTCACAAGCGGATTTATCTTGTATTGGGTACTCACAAGCCGACCGCTCATCTGATCGCACTACTGGAAAAAACCCCGCCATAAATGACGGGGTTATTTACCACCTTTTAGGCTTCTGCCGCCTGTGCCTCAGGGAACATCTTCTCGAGTGCTCCTGTCAGGACACCGATGCCGAATTCGCCGGCCGCGCGGCTCTTAAGTTTGCCTTCCGCGTCGAACAGATAATAGACCGGAACCCAGCCTTGCTCGTTCAGGAACGCATCCTTGAGCTTGTGCTCGTTATCGACTGCGCAAACATCGTCGATGCAATGCGTCGCGATCGTTTCCTTGACCGCGTCGATGTTCGTATCCGCTTCGTAACGCGGCATATGGATCGCGACCGAACGCAGGCCCGCGTCCTTATACTTTGTCTTAAGCTGCTGCAATTTGGGCATATTATCCTTGCAGATACCGCAGCTCGTCGCCCAAAAATAGACGAGCGTCGGTCGGCCGTTGACATATTCGTCAGCCGTTTCCTGCAATTCATTTAACCAGTCTGTCGCGCCTTCAAAAGAAGGCCGCTGGTCTCCAATTCTCATCGGCATTTTCTCTTATAACCTCACAAAAACACAGCCGCAGATGAACGGTCTATCCACGCAGATAATCCTTGAATATCCCTCTACGTGAGCTTCTTGCCCATCTGCGGCCGATCTTGTCTTAAACTCTTAGACCTTCAAGTTCGCCTGGCCGGGCTTCCAGTCAGCCGAGCAAAGTCCGCCGGTCTGCAATCCCTGAAGTACGCGAAGCGTTTCATCTACCGAGCGTCCGATGTTCAGGCTCTGGACGACCGAATACTGAAGTACGCCTTCCGGATCGACGATGAAAAGGCCGCGAAGAGCGATGTTCGCATCCTCGACGAGGATGTTGTATTGGCGTGCGAGTTTGCCCGCCGTGTCCGAAGCGATCGGGTACTTCACGCCTTCGATGCCGTTCTTGTCGAGCGGAGTCTTGAGCCATGCGCGGTGCGAATGGACCGAGTCGGTCGAAACGCCGACGACCTCTGCTCCGATGCCATGGAACTCTTCAAGACGATCCGAGAAGTGGATCAGCTCGGTCGGGCAAACGAACGTGAAATCGAGCGGGTAGAAAAGCAGAATGAGCCATTTGCCCTTGTAATCGGCGAGCTTGACGTTCTCCGCCAAGGTGTCGATATTCTTCGTCGAGGGCATATTGAAATCGGGTGCCGGTTGGCCGACCTTCGCGATCGGTGCACGCGCGATATTTTCCGTTGCGGTTCCAGTTGCAGTTGACATTTTGTTTAATTCTCTCCTTTTTCTAAATGTTTGCCGCTTGTTGAGCGGCTATTGTTTTGCTCCATTACTGGGAATGCGAAAAGCTTCTAAGATTTCTTTACACAGTCGGGACACAATCCACGCAAAGTGAATTCCAGGGTCTCGGCCTTGAATTTCGAATATTTCGCGGCTCGTTTTACGAGATCGGGTGGAAGTTCCATCTCGATATCG
>DAORTR010000085.1:0-11221 GCA_035432765.1 Pyrinomonadaceae bacterium | reverse complement strand
GGTCGGCGCCGAGGGCTGTTTGGTCGCATTTGTTCATCCTGCCTCGACGAACGGCGTTCTTCTTGAGCTGGTCGAGAGCAAATAACCCCATTTTTTATTAGTTATGCGCCTGTGTTCTTTGCTATTATGTGCGTTTGGCAAATTTCACGCTTCGCGTCTTTTAGAGAGGTCTTACGATTTTGAGTAATTTAACAAAAGCCCTGGTAATGGTCGTCGCTATAATGTTGATCGGCGTCGGCCTTGTAGTTTGGAAAAAGAAGGTCGGCGGTGAGGCACATCAGTCTTTCAACACGCTGACAAAGGATGAGATCACCCTGCTTCTCACTGACGCGGCAAAGAACAACCCCGCGATCTTGAAACGCTTCGCTGATAATCCCGATCTGAAAAAGACGCAGCTTGACAGCTTCCGAGAGCTTCTTGCAGAGGCCAGCGAGGCTCAGGCGACCGGCCTTGCCGATCAGCAGACGAATAAGCAGGAACTCGACAGTATTGCCGCCGAGGTCATCGCGGTAAATTACGACCGAGAGGTCAATAAAGATAAAGGCCCGATGCCGCCTTTTGGATTCGTAACCGACGATCAGGTCAAGGCATATTGGGGCGAGGACGATCAACCCGCAGTGCAAAAATCGGGCTTTGCGGGCTTTATGGATAAGCTCGGCCTTGGACACGCCGTGGACACGCGGACGCATGCCGTCGAATTTGACGACTTTTTGAACGCAAAGATCGACATCCTGAAGCAGGGCAATCCCGAAATGAAGGATCGGCAGATCTCGGACGAAGAGAAAGAACAGGCGAAAGAGGTTTTTGCGAAGATCCGCATCTACCGCAAAGAGTTCAATGAGAAGGCAGACGCGGGCCAACTCGACCCGCAGCTTGTCGCGAAGGTTCGCCTTCAGGTGAAGCTTCAGCAGGCTCAGTTTCTCGCGCGTCTTTATTCACAGTCCGCGAAGGACCAGCTGAATGTTACCGACGATGAGGTAAACAAATACATCTCGGATCATCCGGAACTCGACCCGAAAGAAAAGCGTGCAAAGGCAGAAGAATTACTGACCCGTGCGAAGAACGGCGAGGATTTCGCGGCACTTGCGGATCAGTTCACTGAAGATCCGGGCAACAAAGGCCCCGACGGCAAGGGCAAAGGCGGCCTTTATAAGGATGTTCCGAAGGGACGTATGGTCCCGGCGTTCGAGGCGGCGGCACTTGCCCTAGAAGCGGGCCAGATCGCTCCTCAACTTGTCGAATCGGACTACGGATTTCACATCGTAAAGCTTGAACGTAAACTTGGCATCGATCCGACCCAGAAAGGGGCGGACGGTAAAGCTCCGACGACCGAGACGTACGACGTTCGCCACATTCTCATTTCAACGATGACGAAAGATCCGGACGATCCGATGGCTCGCGAAATGCCTGTCAAAGAGTACGCTAAGGGCAAACTCGGCGAGCAGAAGCAAAAGGATCTGATCGACAAACTTGTTGCGAAGAATTTCGTTCAGGTTCCGGATGATTTTGATGTTCCGGAGGTTACGCCCGAGCAGCTCGATCAGATGAAGAAACAACAGCAGCAGCTTCAACAGCAGATGCAGATGCCGCAAGGCGCACCGGTCGAAGGCGATGACAATGCCCCTTCCGCTAAGAAGGCAGACCCCGCACCGAAGGCCGCACCAAAAGCTGCCGAACCGAAAAAGAAGTAGCACGATGCTGTTTGGCTATCATCGTATCGAGATCATTCCCGATACACTGTTCAAACTTGATGGAGGGGCGATGTTCGGCGTCGTCCCTCGCGTCATTTGGGAACGTGCCTGCCCGCCGGACGAGAAGAACCGGATCGCGATGAATATGAATTGCGTGTTCATCGAAACCGCGAAAGAAAAGATACTCATCGAGACAGGCATCGGCGAAAAGTGGACCGAGAAGCAGACCGCGATGTACGGCATCGAACGCGAACGCCCGTTTGCCGCTTCGCTCGAAGCGATAGCAGGCGTTACGCCCGATGACATCACGATCGTCATCAACACGCATCTGCACTTTGACCACGCCGGCGGAAACACAGTGTTGACGCGAATGGACGCAGCCCGGCCGAAGCCACAATTTCGAAACGCCCGTTATCTCGTATCAGCGAGCGAACTTGCGCACGCTGATTCGCCGCACGAACGCGATCGCGCGAGCTACTTGCCCGAGAATTGGCAGCCGATGCGCGAAACCGGCCAACTCGAAGCGTTGCCCGATAACTATGAGATCGAAGGCATCAAGGTGATGACCGAACGCGGCCATTCCGAAACGATGCAGACCTGGCGTCTCGACACAGGCGGCGAGACCCTTTACGGATTTGCCGATCTCATCCCGATGAAGGCCCACATTTCTCTGCCGTACATCGCCGGTTACGATCTCTATCCGGTGGAAACGCTCGAATTCAAAAAGCGTGTCCTGCCTCAGGCAGTAAAGGAGCGGTGGCACTGCCTTTTTTATCACGAGACCGAGACGCCGCTTTGCCGTTTGACCGAACGAGACGGTAAATTAGTTGCCGAAGCTTATGTCGAAGGCGACCTTTAGGAACAAATGGAAAAAGTACAGATCGGAATAATCGGCGGCTCGGGTCTTTATCAGATGCCCGAGCTTCAAAATGTTAGAGAACAAGCTGTTGAGACGCCGTTCGGAAAGCCGTCGGACGCGTTCATCATTGGCGAATTGGATGACGTGACGGTTGCGTTCCTGCCTCGTCACGGACGCGGTCATAAATTGACGCCAACAGAACTTCCCTTTCGAGCGAACATCTATGCGATGAAACTCTTGGGCGTCGAATATATCCTTTCGGTGTCGGCCGTCGGCAGCCTGCAAGAGAGGTACGCCCCGACGGATTTCGTTATTCCCGATCAATTCTTTGACCGAACGCGTGCACGGGCGCACGAATCGACATTCTTCGGCGAAGGCATCGTCGGACACGTAACTTTCGCTCATCCGGTTTGCAGCGAACTCGGCGACATTCTCGAAGGTTCGTGTCGCGAGGCCGGCGTCAAAACGCACCGCGGCGGAACATATGTTTGTATGGAAGGCCCGGCGTTCTCGACCAAAGCTGAGAGTGAAGTCTATCGCCAATGGGGGATGGACATCATCGGAATGACCAACCTACAGGAAGCGAAACTCGCACGCGAAGCCGAGATCGCCTACGCGACGCTCGCTCTCGTAACCGACTACGATTGCTGGCACGAAGGCCACGACGACGTAACGGTCAATATGGTCGTCGAATACCTGAACAAGAACGTGCGGAATGCTCAGATCGTCCTAAAGGATGCGGTAAGGCGAGTCGCAGCCAAAACGACCCCGAATCAATACGCCGACGCGATCAAGAACGCGATCTTCACCGCGCCCGAAAACTGGCCCGAGGCAACGGCAAAGAAACTCGACGCGATAGTTGCAAAATATGCATCAGGGGCCAAATAATACGCCTCTTCGTCTTTAGCAAACACGGTCCGTAATACGAATGGGAAAGTTTAACGACATTGATCTAGACGGTTGGCGAGAGAGCGACATAAACACCGATTCGCTCTGGCTAATTGGTGAACGAGCGAAGTCCGGCAAACACAAGAACGTCTATCACGGCAACTTTATACCGCAAATCCCTTATCGCCGCGTAGCGGTATCGAAGTTGCCGCTATCGCGGCGAAAACCACTTAACTCTCACCTGACTTCAACGCAAGGATGGAGCTCCATAGCGACATTTGAGACATACAGCGTGTTCCTCAAGGCTGGTTCCATCAATGTCAAACATGCGGTATTCCAGCGGAGATCCGTCGTGCGGGCAAATAGGGACGAGCGTGAGTTTTTCCACCTCAACTGAATCGTTTTCAAACCCCTCTAGCGAGCCTAGGAGATCGCCCCTTCCATCCCCACCGGCCAACGCGATCACGAGGCGGTTCTTTAGTCCGTCAACGTCGTGTAAGCTCTTGAAAGTTCCCTCAATTTCAAATCGGTACATGTTCATAGCAACGGGGACAGGAATTTGAGAATTCATGATCAAACTAGCTGCGATCTTAGATCGTGCGTTTCGCTTTCGGATTTGAATAGCTTTTCAACCTTGTCATAGGTCAAGAATCGAACCTGCTCCCCAATTGGTTGGAAGGTTGGCTGTTTGAAAATGTTCCTAAACTCATTTTCTCTTTTCGAGGGCGCTACGATAAACATCCTAGTTCTAAAATCTTGCAGCTCCATGAACTTGGAAAGTCCGTTCTTCATGTCCGTACTATTCTCAACTTCAAAAATGCTAGCTGGCATCCCGCGCTCGTTGAACCACGAAACGTCAATATTTCGAGTTCGATCCAAGACTCGTTGGTAGGTGAACTGTGGAAAATACTCAAGAGAAGCGAGATCGCCAAGCTTTTGATTTATGTATTGCTTTTTCCTATCCGGCGTATACGTTTTGTATCGGTAATACTGTCCAAGCTGAAGCAGGAGTGCTTGCATCGAAACGTGAGTCAGATTCTCCTTTTGCTCGTCGGATTGGGTGTTTGGATTGATTCCTTTCGGCAGTTTATTCAGCGTGTCGACAAGCGTGTATAGGCCCGGCACAAGCTTGAAGAAGCGCTTGTCGCGCTGAACGCGTTCATCTATCGTCTTGTGCGGAGTAAGGCCTTTGATCACATTATGCTGCTCGTAAATAATGGGAGCTAATTCGTGCAGAGTCTTTAGCGAGGCTACATTGCTATTTTGACGAATCACTTCTTCAACCGCGTCGGACCATGTGAACGTACCTTTTGACATATGTTTCCTTTAGGAAAGACTCAA
Organism: Pyrinomonadaceae bacterium; assembly: GCA_035432765.1. Taxonomy (GTDB): domain Bacteria; phylum Acidobacteriota; class Blastocatellia; order Pyrinomonadales; family Pyrinomonadaceae; genus OLB17. Next base: position 6,442 of record DAORTR010000085.1, on the reverse strand, counting down.
AAAAACACCGGTTTACTCGTCCTGTCGGACCTTGACGACCAGGCAACGGAGTCCGTCATTATCGAAGTATACGCTAAAGTAGCCCCACGTCGATTCGATGAAATTAACTTCTCTGCCTATATAGTTTAGATCCCAGTTCGGGTACGAACTCCTATTGTATCCGTCATTTCCCCATTCAAACGGGGATTTTGGAATCTTCCCGGAAATTCATCGCTTTTTGGGTGTCAATTTCAATCGTTTTGTTACAACGAGGGTCTGTTTCAGTATAACCATCGTCCGACCTCACGGGGCTAACTATTGCAAAGACACGATTTATCGTATCCGCGAGTCGAAACCTAATGCGGTTGACTTAAACTCACAATTATATTGAGAAACGGATAGGTAATGGATTACACTATTTCCTTCTAGCGAGCCTTCTTGAAAGTGCGGATGCCTTAGCAAATACAGTCAGTGTCTATGGTGCATTCCTCAAACATTTGAAACGATCTGCCCAGAAAACCATGGTGATCCAACCTGCCGCATTCGACCTTAACGAGGCTGATCACGAGGTCTTCAATCTCGACGCCAATCGGCTTATCGCCGAAATCGAAGGCGATATTCTGTATATGGACCCGCCGTACAATCATCGACAGTACGGAGCGAACTACCATCTGTTGAACACGATCGCTCGATATGATGAGTTCCAACCCGCGGGCAAAACCGGACTTCGTAGTTACGAGAGGTCACGATGGTGCATAAAAAACCAAGTTGCGGCGGTATGTGAGGATCTGATCAGCAAAGCAAAGTTCAAACACATCTTCCTATCCTACAACAATGAAGGACTTATGAGCCTCGACGAAGTTCTCAGGATTATGTCCAAATACGGACGGTATGAACTGATTGAGCAGCCGTATCAGCGCTTCAAGGCCGATAAGACCGAAAACCGAAATCACAAGGCGACCTCAACCATCGAATATCTTCACGTTCTTGAAAAGTGACTTGAATCTCTATGTCCTTGACTACGAGGATTATCACTAATGGCAATGCACAACCCACCGCATCCGGGACAATTTATTACAGAGGTCTATCTCGAACCGAACCATCTCAGCGGACGCCATCTGGCCGTTGCCCTCGACGTGTCGCCTTCGACGCTTGGCCGTCTGCTGAACGGGAGGACTTCGATCAGTCCGGTACTGGCGCTGCGGCGGTCGATGGCTCTAGGCGGGTCGCCCGAAAGCTGGCTTGCGATGCAGTCAGATTACGACCTTTGGCATGCGCGACAGAAGGTCAAACTTGGGAAAATTGCGAAACTTCGCCTCTCCGCAGCTTGACCGACAAGCGGCGGGTTTTGAAATTCATTTGCCTCCACCTTTAGGGGAGGTTATGTGTTACAAAGGTCATTGGGCATAAGCCCACCCGTTCGGCTAAAGCCGAGGCGATATCGGATCATTGACCTCCAGCTAAAGCTGGAGGCAATTGAAAAGAGCAAACGAAAACGCCTCTAAATTCATCTTTAGTAATCAATGAGGACACTACGAATACCCATTTTACTTTCCGTACTGATGCTGTTGGCGGCGGGATCCGTCCTTGCCCAGCGGAATCCCGTACCTGCGATCCAACGCGATCCGGTGATGGAGGCCGATGCAAAGCACAATTTGGATGTCGCCAAGCAAGCTTTCACGCCGTTAAAACGGGCTTATAAACAGGTTTTGCTGCGGTTCGACGAGACATTTGCCGCGTATCCGGAGTTCTCGAAGATGGACGAGTTTTTATACATTGCGGGGATGAGCAGTTTCTATCTCTCCGAGAATAAAGGCAAGCAGAAGATCGACCCGAAGAATAAACGCGATCTCGAGCGTTTTGCCAACGAAAGGCTCGTCATCGACGCGAAGGCGTTCCTGTCGATGATCGTCGATAAATATCCGCAAAGTAAATTCGTCGAGGACGCTCAAAAAGGCCTCAAAGACATCGAGGCGAGCGAAGCCAAAACCTCTCAGTAAGCGCTCCTAAAAACTGCCTTAACAAATCGCGAAAGTCGTCTCTCGCGTGTAGAATAGTGTGTTCGAGATAAATATTCCTTTTTCGGAGCACATTTTTTTGATGAGTTTAACAGTTGTTGGTTCGGTGGCCTTTGACGCGCTTGAGACGCCTTTTGGGGCGAGAGACAAGATACTTGGCGGTGCGGCGACGCATTTTGGCCTTTCGGCGAGCTTTTTTACGGATGTGAACGCGGTCGGCGTCGTCGGCGGTGATTTTACGGATGCGGAATGGGATCTTTTCCGCCGGCACAACATCAATACGGACGATATCGAGGTCGTTGCGGACGGCAAGACCTTCTTTTGGCGTGGAAAATACGAATACGATATGAATGTCGCGCACACGCTCGACACTCAGCTCAACGTGTTCGAGACGTTCGAGCCGAAGCTCAGCGAGAACTCGAGCACGGCGGACTTCCTCTTCCTCGCGAACATTCTTCCCGCGTTGCAAAAGCAGGTTCGCGAGCAGTGCGGACGTGCAAAATTCGTTGCGATGGACACGATGAATTTCTGGATAACGTCGATGAAGGACGCCCTCCTTGAAACGGTCAAGGTCGTCGATTGTATGATAATCAACGACGCAGAGGCACGCCAACTCACGGACGAACCGAACATTCACAAGGCCGCGAAGGCTCTGCTCGCTCTCGGTCTGAAGGCTCTCGTCATCAAACGCGGCGAATACGGCGCGACGCTTTTCACGGACGAAGGTTATTTCTCGACGCCGGCTTATCCGCTCGAGAGCGTATTTGACCCGACCGGTGCGGGCGATACGTTCGCGGGCGGCTTTATGGGTTATATTTCAGCTCAGAACGAACTGAATGACGCGGTCCTCCGTCGTGCGATGGTCTATGGCTCGGTGATGGCGTCTTTCAACGTCGAGAAATTCGGCACGGAACGCGTCGATGCTCTTACTTATCCTGAGATCAACGAACGATTCAAGGCGTTCAAGACGATGACGGATTTCGACGATATTCCATTTGAAAAGGCAGTTTCTGCTTAAGGCTCGAACGTTTCTTACGATGGCGAAACCGGCCGACAATCCATTTTCGAGGCTCGAAAGGCCGCCAACGAACTGGCCGTTCGTCATCGTCGGCATCGTTCTCGCGTTGATCCTTGCCGTCGGCGTCATTCTGAGCCTTCGGGACGCAAATTGGCTGCTGACGCTGCTTTTTGCCGCTTCGCTCGGAATCTTCGGAATGATCGCGCTGCTTCACATCGCGTCCCAGCGGCGCCTTGCGGCCGTCGATGACAGACGATTCGTCAGTTGGGATACAGCGGCGACCGAGGTCCAGCGACAGAGCGTAAATGTCGAAGTTCGCGAATTGGCCCGTCTGCTCGAGGTCGATGACGACCAGCTTACCGATCTGCTTTCTGCGTTCATTGTCGCAGAAGACTTGGCACTTCGGCAGATACAGCAGGAAGAGAGCCTGCCGTTGATGCGGCACGTAAGCGTCGGCGGAGCGAGTTTTGACGGAATTCTTGTCGATCAAGATCTGATCACGTGCGTCGAGGTCGCTTTTCTCGTTCGGCCGGACCTAAGACCGGAGCGGACAACGTCGATAATGAAAAAGATCGCGACGGCAAAACACGGGCTTCACACGATGAAAAGCCGGCTTCGGCTGCGGCTGATGATCGTGCTCGTAACGCAGTTGACCGAGAGCGAACAGGCGACGCTTCGGAACGTTCTGAAGGCACAGCGTTTTAACGAAACGCCCGTCGATGTCGATATCAGAATGCTCGATTTCGAACTGCTGCAGAAGCTCTATGTGAGCGAGTAGAATTGGAGAATTTTTATGCTGCTTGAGAATAAAGTGGGAATGATCTTCGGCGTAGCGAATAAGCGTTCGATCGCTTGGGCGTGTGCCGCGGCCTGTGCCGAGCAAGGTGCGAAAATGGCTTTCACCTTTCAGGCCGAACGCCTGAAAGAATCCGTCGATGAACTCGCCGGCTCGCTCAACGATTCGCTCGTTGTCCCGTGCGACGTGAGCGATCAGGCACAGGTAGATGCGGCGTTCGACGCCGTTAAGACAAAATACGGGAAACTCGATTTCCTCGTCCATTCGATCGCTTTCGCTCCAAAGGAAGCTCTCGAAGGCGAGTTCGTTGCGACCACGCGCGAAGCTTTTCGCACAGCACTCGAAATCAGCGCGTTCTCGCTGACGCAGGTCGCTCTTGCGGCGTCGCCTTTGATGACCGACGGCGGCAGCATCGTTACGATGAGCTATTACGGCGCCGAAAAGGTCGTGATGAACTACAACGTGATGGGCGTCGCAAAGGCCGCGCTCGAATCATCGACGCGTTACCTCGCCGCCGATCTCGGCAAGAACAATATTCGCGTGAACGCGATCTCCGCCGGACCGATCAACACGCTTTCGGCACGCGGCGTTCGGGGAACGGGTTCGCTGCTTTCTTACGTCGGCGAGCGCTCGCCGCTAAAGCGAAACGTAACGGCCGCTGAGGTCGGTTCGACAGCGATGTTCCTCGCGAGCGGACTCTCGAGCGGCATCACGGGCGAAACGATCTACGTCGATTGCGGATACAACATTATGGGTGTGTAAATTTTTTAAATGGCAGTTACAAAAGCAAAGAAGGGCGGCAGGCCGAAAACCTCACGCAAAATAAAACCCGAACCGGAAACCGTTGCCGAAGCTATCAAGCAAAACGAAGAGCAAGGGTATTGGCGTTTGACGGACGACGAAGTTCTGCTTCGGTCGCCTGAACCGGATGACGATTACAAGACCTCTGACTCATGGCGCGTGCTGCGGATCGCAAGCGAATTCGTGAGCGGATTTGATGACCTTGCGACCGTTACGAGAGGTGTGTCGATATTCGGCTCGGCGCGTACAAAGCCAGACGATGAGTATTACAAACTTGCGCGAGAGACCGGCCGCCTTTTGGGCGAAGCAGGCTTTGACGTGATAACGGGCGGCGGCCCCGGAATTATGGAAGCCGGCAATCGGGGCGCTATGGACGCCGGCGGAACGTCGATCGGATGCAACATCGAACTCCCGATGGAGCAGGATCCGAACCCTTATCAGACTCGGTCGCTGAGTTTCAAATACTTCTTCGTCCGCAAGACGATGTTCATTAAATACAGTAACGCTTACGTGATCTTTCCGGGCGGCTTCGGCACGATGGACGAGCTTTTTGAACCTCTGACGCTCATTCAGACGCGAAAGATCAGAAACTTCCCTGTCGTCCTTTTTGGGTCGCAGTATTGGCGCGGGCTTCTCCAGTGGCTAACCTCCACGATGCTGAACGAGAAGATGATCAATCCCGACGATCTCGGTCTAATGTACTTGACCGATTCACCGAAGGACACGGTCGATTTCATCATTGAAACCTGTTTGGCGTCCAATAACGGCAATGGAAGCGGGAATGGAAGCGGGAATGGAAACGTCGGCAAGAAGAGCTAAGGCTTTACCTGTTCGCACAGCCATTTTTTGTACTCGGGGGCGATCTTTGCGGCCTCGACCGCGATCAGTTCGGGCACTTCGTACGGATGGTTCTCGTGAACGAACTCCGACAAGCTTTCCCATTTATCTTCGGTGGTTTTTATAAGGAGGAGATGCTCCGTATCCCTTTGGATCCCGCCTTTCCAGCGATAGACGGAAGTCATCGGCGGAAGGATCTGAACGCAGGCGGCAAGCCTTTCTTCGACTAGACGGGAAGCAAGCAGTTCGGCCGCTTCCCGCTCTGAGACGGTAGTCATCACGACAATTTCGTTCATCTTATGCCGAATCTTAGGCCGACGCTGCGGCCTTGTACGGCGGCAGCGTAACGCGGGCTTGCTTCTCTTTCTTTAAGCCGAGAGCCCAATCTGCCTGCATAAGCGTGTGAATGTCGCGCGTTCCTTCATAGATCACCGCGGCCTTGCAGTTGCGTAAATAACGTTCAACAGGATAATCGTTCGTATAGCCGTTCGCTCCGTGAACTTCGATCGCCATCGAAGCTGCTTTTTCGCTGCGAGTGGTCGCCTGCCATTTCGCCATCGAGGCGGCCTTTCCCGAGGGCAGTCCCGCGTTCTTCAGATAGCCGCATTTTAGCCAAAGAAGGTGCGACATTTCGTAATCGGCTTCCATATTCGCGATCTTTTGCTTGACGAGCTGGAAATGAGCGATCGTTTGGCCCTGCACCTCGCGAGTGTTCGCATAGGCGACCGACGCATCGCGCGACGCACGTATAACGCCCGTTGCACCGCTTGCGACCGTATAGCGGCCGTTCTCGAGAGCGAACATCGCGATCTTGAATCCTTCGCCTTCCTTGCCGAGCATATTCGCCTGCGGCACTCGTACATCTTGGAGCGAGAAGAAACCGGTATTACCCGCGCGAATGCCGAGCTTGCCGTGGATCGTACCGCTCGAAAAGCCCGGCATCGTGCGTTCGACGATAAAGCACGAAAGTCCGCTGTGGTCGCGCACCTTTTG
>DAORTR010000084.1:0-11257 GCA_035432765.1 Pyrinomonadaceae bacterium | reverse complement strand
GAGCCCGATCAGCGATATCGCGCCGGTGATCATCATCGAGATCATCGCGAAATACGCGGCATCCTCGTGTTGTTCGATCAGGTCATGGCTTACGCCCGCAAGCTTCTCGACCACCTCTTCCGCCGGTTCGCCCGAAAGATAGACCGGGATCGTAACCGCCGCCGCGAAAACGAGAACAAGGAGCGTAAGCTGCTTTAGCTCATCGCTCTTTCTCAAATAAGCCCACGCAAAGAGCGGCACGGCGAGAACCGAGCAGATCACCGGAAAGTGATTTAGGAAAAGATGTACGTGAACCGGATCCATTTCTTTACGCTCCCATCAAACTGTCAGACGAAAATCCTGGCTGACGCGCGTCGCCTTATCCACGATCAGTTGCCCGTCATCCGGCGAAACTTCCAAGTTGAAATAATCGAGCGGCCGCGGTGCCGGGCCAGCGAAATTCGTCCCGTCGCCGTAATACTTCGAGCCGTGGCAAGGACAATGGAACTCGACCTGTTCTTCGATCTCCTTGCCGCCCACCGTTACTTTTTTCGGTTGATTCAACTTCACCATCTTGACCGTGCAGCCGAGATGCGTGCAGGCCGCAGAGATCGCGTGGAACGTGTTCTTATCGCGAAAGACGAACAGCCGGTCGCCTTCGATGAACGTGCCGCCTTCGGTAAATTTATCGAGCGATCCGAGCTTGAACTTCTGCGGCGGCTCGTAGAGCACATTCGGGAAAAGCGAACGCAGCATCGCGAACGCCTGCCCGCCGAGAGCGACCAGAACGGCCGAAATACCCAACGTTTTCAGAAGGCTTCGCCGGCTCGGATCTTGGGCTCCGATAAGCTCGACATTCTTCGGCTTTTGGGTAAGCAATTGGTCCGCTTCGCTCTGAGCGTCGAGAACCTTTGCTCTGGCCTCATCGAATTCGCTCTGTTTCTTCATAGTAGAAAACCTCCATCGTCATCGCGTCGGTCGGGCATCGGATCGCACACAAGCCGCACCGAATGCATTTATCATCGTCCTTGAGCATCGCCGATAGCGTCGTCTCTTCGGTAAATCCACCGGCGGCGATCGCCAACTGTTTTGTCTCTTCAGGGAGATCGAGCGTGTCGAGGGAGACGAGTTTCAGGCAGGATTCCGGGCAAACATCCACGCAGCGATTGCAAAGCACGCATTTCTGCGGGTCGTAGATCGTCTGAATGTGACAGGCGAGGCAGCGTTCGGCCTGCTGACGAGCTTCTTCGTCATCGTAGCCGCTCTCGACCTCGGAAATACCGGTTCGCCGATCGAGCGAGACGGTCGGCGGCGCCTCGCGCTCGCATTTTTCGTAATCCTCGGCCATCCGATACGAGTACGTCGGGATCTTTTCGACGCGAAGCTTGAAGTGCGTCGTACTTCCCGGCCCGCGTAGATAATCATCGACCGAAAGTGCCGCCTGCTTGCCGTTTGCGACGGCCTCGATCAGATTTCTAGGCCCGAACGCAACGTCGCCGCCCGCAAATAAGCCTGGCGCGGATGTCGCGAGCGTTTTCGGATCGACCTTGATGATCCCGGCCGGCGTCAATTCGACATTGTCTTCGGGTTTAAGGAACGAAAGATCGGCCTGCTGTCCGATCGCGAGTACGACGGAATCGGCTTCGAGGGTCTCGCTGACCGTGTCGTCAAACTCGGGGCTGAAACGTCCATTCTCGTCGAACACACGCGAGACGCCTCGCAGCTCGACCTTCGTCAAACGTCCGTTCTCACCGATGAATCTTCTTGCCGAACGCGACGGATGGAACGTAACGCCTTCCTTGTGCGCCTCGTGAAATTCCTCAAGTCCCTGCGATGTTCGGACAACGGGAAGCTCGCCCAGCGCCTCAAGACTGATCATCCGAACGTCGGTCGAACCCGAACGTATCGCTGAACGAGCGGCGTCCATCGCGGATTTTATTTCGCCGCCCGCCATTTCGCTGCCTTCGACATTGCCGTTTTCCGCGTCGTCGATGCCGCGTCTCAACGCCATGCGTGCTGCGTCGAACGCAACAAAACCGCCGCCGATCACAAGCACCTTTTTTCCTAGATCGACGCGGTAGCCGTTGTTGATGTTCAGCAAATAATCGACGGCCTTTACGACGCCGTCGAGTTCGATCCCCTCGATGTTGAGGTCGCGTCCTTTCTGCACGCCGACGCTGATAAATACAGCCTTAAAGCCTTGTGCACGAAGTTCCGACAACCCAAAATCGGCGCTCAGCGGCGTGTTGTATTTCACCTCGGCGCCAAGACTCTTGACCTTCGCGATCTCTTTCTCGATGATCTGTCGCGGGAGGCGGAATTCCGGGATGCCGTGATACATCATTCCACCCGGAAGTGCGGACGCCTCGAAGATCGTCACCTGATAGCCCATCAACGCAAGATCGTGTGCGCACGAAACGCCTGCGGGGCCGGCGCCGATCACGGCAACCTTCTCGTCGCGCTTTTGAATGCGCTTGCTTGTCTCAAGAATTGGAAGATGCCAGCGGACCTTGTTTCCGGCCTCGGTCGATCCTTCAAATAGAGCGTCCTGGGTTGACGGCTCCATCGATTCGACTCCGTATTTCTCGGTAACGAACCGCTTCAAGGCTCGAATGCTCACGGGAGCATCGATACGTCCGCGGCGGCATGCATCCTCGCACGGCGCCGCACAGACTCGGCCGCAGATCGACGCAAGCGGATTCGGCGAACGCGCGACCAGATATGCTTCCTTGTATTCGCCCTGCGCTATGAGCTGCACGTACCGGCCCGCGTCCGTCTTTACCGGACACGCAGCCTGACACGGGATCATATTCTTCCAAAACTCTACATCGGGGATGATGGTTTTGAACCTAGATTCGCTCATTGACCCTCCTGATCGACGTGCACCCTGCGCGTCGGGTGCATCTGCATCGGTAAAGAAGCAAATAATATGCCGTTACCGAGACCGTAAAGGGTCAAAAAGAGCCGTCCTTAAAAACACTCAATAAGACGCGAGAAATACAGAAAGATCACAAAATTATCATCTTTGCGCGGGTTGGAAAGCCTTCTTCGGGGTGTTGAAAATCAACTAATGATGTGGAATTCTCCGCGCTTGCGAAGCGCGGCGGAAGTTCAGTATCTGTTCAGCTTGCAGAAAAGGCTGAGGAGCCTCATTTCTTTGATCGAACCCGCCGGATCATGAGCGATCCGAGGATCCGCGACGACGACCGCAAGGCATTGAGCGCGAGAGATGGCGACGTTGACGCGATTCCGGTCGAGAATGAAACTGAGGCCGCGTGAACCGTATTCGCCGACGCTTGAACAGAGCGACAGGATACAGACAGGTGCCTGCTGTCCCTGGAGACGGTCAACGCTACCGATGCGCGCGCCTTCCGGCAGCAACTTCGTGAGATGAACGACCTGTGCATTGTATGGCGTGATAAAAAGAAAATCCCCTAGCTCGAGCTCCCGCGCTTTGCCGTCCCTATTCGTGTATTCGCGGCCCAGAAGTTCGTTGAATATCGCAACGACGCGTTCGGCCTCATCATCGCTGTACTGCGTGTCGCCGTCGTGTTCGACCGGCGAGAAGACGATACCGTGTTCTTTCTGGATCAATGAATTCGGCTCATTGTCGATCGCGATCCGCTGGCGGCTGCAATCGGCGTAGGAATCGAGCCTGCCCTCGTAGATGCTTTCAGAAATGAAGTCGCAGACGTCCGGATGCATTCGGTACGAGGTGCCCAAAAATAGGCCGGTTCCCGGTGGCACGACGGGATGGATCACAGGCACGCCGTCCTCGCTCTCTTCAAGATCCTTTAACGCATACTGCAAAGACGAAAGCCCCGAATCACCCGGATGCATTCCCTGGATCGGCTGCTCAAGCTGCATCTGATCGCCGAGAAGCACGAGGTTCTTCGTCGCACGCGAGACCGCGACGGCGTTCGCGACGCAAACCTGACCCGCCTCATCCACGAAGAGAAAATCGAGCATATTCTCGCCGTCATTCTCGACCCAACTGTCACGAGCAAAGAGCCACGCCGTTCCGCCGATCAGCGGGGTCTTCCCTGCATTCAGCCAAACCTGAAATCCTTTTCCGCTATCTTTCGCAAATGTAAGTTCGGGGTGTTTCTCAAAGACCGGATCGGCGTTGTCACCGCCGACCTTTATGACGCTCAGGTTTTGCTTTTGTTTCTCGGCAGCTTCACAACATTCTTTGATCAGATTGAGGATCGCCTTGTGCGAATTCGACGTGATCCCGATCCGCTTGCCCTTGTCTAGCAGCGACAGGATGAGCCGAGCCGCCGTGTAGGTCTTGCCCGTGCCCGGCGGGCCTTGGATAACGAGACAGTCGCCGTCCATCGAATCCGCGATCCGTATCGCGGCCTCGACCGTCGTTTCTCCCTCTCCCTGAACCGCAGCAGTTGGCGGCCTGCGCGATAAGAAGGCCCTCAGCGACGCGGGAACCTTATCGTCCAAGTAACCCTTACCGATCGATGTAAGTGCGTCTGCGAGCTGCTTGCTCCCAAACGCGTCCTTTGCGATAAGCGAGCCATTCGTGGGGAATTCCCCGCCAAAAGCAGAGTTGTTCAGCTTATCCTGCGTGGCTTTCAACACTAATTTGCCTGATGAATGGTCCAAATCGAACAACGTGAACTTAGTCCTCGTATCGACCTGGAAGACAACGTTCGGCTGCTTTGCTGACGAGAGTTTGCACTCTTGATGCCTGTCGAACGTGTACTCCTGTGTCAGCGACTGCTTCTCGCTCTGAGGTTCACCAACACTCTCAATTTCGGCTATGCAATCCGGCTCGTCACGCAGTTCTTCCGGCAGCTTCTTTGCTAGGCTAAAAAAACGCCACCAAGTGGGCTTATCTTCGCGGCGATGAAAACCGATGAGGTCGCTGAGCGTGCCGGCGTCCTCATCCTTTTCTTTACGTTTCCGAAGGCCCGAGACGACGGCCTCACTTTCTCGGAATGCATCGCGTTCTTCCTTTTTCTCTTCCGGCTCCTCACCAATTTGATACGGGACGTAGGGAATTCCGTTCTCGGCCGCCGTCTCTCGCAGCCATGTGTAAAGATCCGCGGTCGAATCGCAATCGACCTTGTTGTATTCGCGAATATCGTTCAGGATCGGGCTCTTTCGCCAGTCGCTCGATTCACCGCTCTCGGTCCAGGCAGCGAACTGTGCGACCGAATCCACAGCGCTCGCTACATTCTCCCCGCGGATGACGTTATAGAGATGCTCGATCTTCTTTAGCGAATAGGATTCTTCGCCGACATAAAGACCGTTCTTTACGATGCGAAAAAGATCGACAAAAACGTTGTTCCGCAAAAGAGTGTCAACCTCGCGTTCGCGTGTGTCGTGCCGCGTCATCAAATTGCTCACGGCCGCCTGCTCGTAGTTCGCGTAATGATAGATGTGAAGGCTGTCGTCTTGCTGCCAGCGGTCAAATACCCAATCAATGAAAGCCTCGAACGCTTTCTTCTCGCTCGCCCGATCGTGAGCCCAAAATTCAACGAATTCGTAACCGCCCCCTTTTTTATGGATCGTGTTGCCGAAGAGATATTCGAGGCCGCCGTTGAACGGAAAGCCTTCCATATCGAAGAAAACGTCCATTGGACTTGGCTTTGGAAGTGCGTAAAGCCCTTGCGGCTGAGCGTCTTCGCTTTTCCGTATCAATTCGAATAGCGGCGGAGCATTCTCGTTCGTTTCACGGAGCTTCTCGGTTCCGCGCTGAAGACGCGCCTGCGTTGAGAGCTTCTCTATGGTCGACGAGGGCATCTTTGGAACAGAACCTTTGAATTCCGCGAGAGTCCCGAGCGTAGTAACGCCCGCGTCTGTGAGTTTCTCGATCTGCCCTCGCGAGATCCCGGCGACGCGGCACAGATGATCGCGCTCTTTCAGCAACTCTGCGACATATTCCTGCCATTTGCCGTGATCCGCACGCGGTTCCGGTTCCGGCCGAGTCGCAAGGTCGCCGGTAAAATTATTATGAAGCTCAAAAAATCGCTGTTTTAGATTTTCGTAATAGTAACGAAAATCCTCGAAAGCAAACTCGGCCTCTTCCGGTTCTTCACCTTCCTGCTTCGGCGGCCCAAGAATAATTCCGAACTTCTTTGCCGGGTCTTCTCCGGTCGTCTCGGCAAACATCTCGGTGTACGCACACAACTGGATCAGAAAATACGGCTTCGGTGAGCGTGCAAGCTTCGTATCCCAGATCTGATAGACGTTGTCCTCGAGCGTAATGAAATCCGAGTAGCCTTCGAATCCGCCGCCCCGAAGCGCCGCTTGGTATAGGACCTTTTCGCGACGAGCAACTGCCTCTTGGGTGGCGGCATACCGCTCTTCAAAATCCTTGCCCGCAGAAAGATCGCAGACTGTCTCGTTTTCGCGAAAGCGATCAAGCACTTTCTTTTCGTGTTCATCGCCCATTTTAGCCAGGAGTTGCATCTCCGCCGATGCTTCTGCCGGCGCAGTCTCGACCAATCCTAGCTTGTAGGCGTGCTCCATCCACGATGCGAAAGGTGAATTCGAGAAAACGATCAGATCGCTCGGTGAGAATATGACCATGCCGTTTTTCGTGAGTCTCATAGGTCAAGGCTGCAGGTGAAGAAAAACCTACGCGATCTAGAAATTTGGCATCAAGCTTTTATCGATCCGGACCGTAGCTCAATCTTCCGTCAGATGGCCGCACGAGCGCAAGTCGCGATGGCGCTCGCATCGCCGGTATTTTCGGGAGAGACCTTATTTCAATATTCCACAAAGCCGAATTCATTTACAGTCTTAGTCTCGATTTGATATGATTCTGACCGTATTCGTAGCGCAGAGAAGTCTTGCAACCCAAAATTTTTGTTTTCTATCTAACACACAGAGTCTGCCACAGCGGCCTCGTGCGAGGTTATTCCAAATCGGTCTGTCTAGGACGGCAATTCGGTCCCAGCCGGAGGTATTTTCGAGATGTCAAAAACGATGTTCGGACGGTTTTTCTCTTGTACGCTTCTGGTCGCAATATGCGTATCATTCGCCTTTGGCGACACGATCAAGCTGAAGGACGGAAGCCTTTACAAAGGAACTATCGTCAGCTTTGCGAATGGAAAGTTCACGATCGTAATGGGTGTCGGTGCTCATCAACGCGAGATGACGTTTATGGCTGATGAGGTCGATTCGATCAAATTCGAAGGCGAGAACGCCCTTGCCTACAACGCGCAAAAGACTTCCGACGACAAGCCCGCTGTAACGCGTCCTGTCCAGACGACGGCACCGCGTGTTATCACTACAGACAACACAAGGCCTGTAACCGTTATCGGCAAGACGGCAGGAACCGAACCATCGACGCCGGCCAGGACGCAGCAAACTTCCGGCCCGAACATCACGAAACCTATTAGCTGGAGCGTTAAGGTTCTTGCAGATAATACTGCGAACGGCTGGACAAATACCGGTTTTGTCGTCCGCAAAGGACAGCGTATTCACATTACTGCCGACGGCACCGTTTCGCTCGGCAAGGGCAAAACCTCTTCGGCCTCGGGCGAACCTGAGATAGACGATCCGAACAAGCTACTCAAGAGCGTCGCTACCGGCGCCGTGATCGCCGTGATCGGCGATGACAATAATGACTTCATCTACGTCGGCGCCGACCGTGAATTCACTGCGAGCCGAGACGGTGCCTTATTTCTCGGCATCAACGAAGGGAATCTCGATGACAACAGCGGTTCCTATTTCGCTAAGATCGAGATATTCCCTGACGAAGACTAACCCACGAGATTTATGACAAACGAAACGCCCGACCAACGCATGATCGCGCTACTCGGGCGTTTCTAATTTCCTGCAAGCAACGGCTTTAGGCAATTGCTGCGAGCATTGCTGCGCCGATCGCGGCCGCATCGTCGCCAAGTTTGCCGGGCAGTATCCGGGTGGTCTCGAATGCGGGCAAGAATGAGCGCTTGCGTGCCGTCTCGATGATGGGGTCGAGAATAAGTTCACCCGCTTCCATTATCTCTCCGCCAATGATCACACGCTCGATATTCAATAGATTGATGACGCTTGCAACCGCGATCCCGACATAATTCCCAGTCCGATCGAGCATCAACTGTGAAAAATCATCGCCTGCCTTTGCGGCCTCTACGATCATCGAGATGGTCAACTGCCCTTCCGGCACCTCGCCAAGCGACGACGTGCTGTCCTGGTTCACGCGGCTGCGTGTTCTGCGGATTATGTTTGCCGAGGATGCGATATCCTCAAGGCGGTCGCCGCCTTCGCGAACCGGCACATAGCCGAATTCGCCCGCGTAACCGCCGTGCCCCATCCATATCTCGCCGTTGAGTATGAAGGCTCCGCCGACGCCCGTTCCAAGCGTCGCATAAAAGAGGTCGCGGGCTCCGTTGCCGGCCCCGATCTGATACTCCGCCCAAGCCGCAGCATTGGCGTCATTAAATACAAAAATGCTTGAGCCTTCCTTATCACCGAGAGCCGCGGCCAGATCAACGCCTGAAAATTCGGCGATGTGCGACGAATATTCGACCACGCGACCTCCCGGCGAGACCAATGCGGGAACGGAAACACCGACCCTCGATGCGGTTCCGAACTCCGCGCGGCATCGTTCGATGAAAGCAGCGAGTTGTTCGATGACCGGCGAAGTATAGGCGATCGATGCCGCGCCGGACCGTCCGACGGCTTTTCCGGCGACAGAGACTGCTCGCATTGATGAGGTTGAAACCTCTACGCCGATACAAACTTCTTCATTACTCATTGGCTCTCATCCCCGCAAAAGGAAAACGTAACTCTGTGCCTGGCATTGTTCACTCGCGATTTTAGACACCCTTTTTTGCCTCTGTCAACGCCAACGAACTCGCAGCCGAGGTTATAGCTAAATAATCGCATCTTTTGACTTAAAAAGGCTTAAAACGATACTCTTCATTCAGGACAGCGAACTTGACGCGATACATTTGCGATCTGCGAATGGCGTTTCGTCTTCTATGGAAAGTCACCTTTACGATATTATTGCGACCTACGGAGTGTTCGCAGTCTTTGCACTCTGCATGATCGAAGGCGACATTACTCTTCTCCTCTCCGGCATCCTCGCAAACAGCAGTTTCTTTGGCAACTATAGCTTCCTAAAGGTATTTATCTTCGGCACGCTCGGAGCGATGGTCGGAGATTCTTTCGGATATTTCATCGGCTACCGATTCCATCGGGCGGTCGAGGGCTATAAATTTTATCAGATGACGCAGCCGCGTATCGAAAAGCTCATCGACAAATTCGGCGGTTTTGCGATCATCATCTCAAAATACATATACGGCATACGCGTCGCGATGTGTATGTTCTACGGCACGAGCAAGATGCCGTTTATGCGATTCCTTGCCCTTGACGCGATCAGTTGCTCTCTTTGGGTACTGATCTTGAGCGGCGTCGGATATTTCTTCAGCGGCTCGATCAAGACGATCCTTGGTGACTATGAGAAGATCGGTATTGCGTTGTTCTTTATCGTAATGACTGGCGTGATCGTCTTCTATGTAGTCGAGCGATATTGGCTCTCCGACAAGGTCGAAGAGGCTAGCCCGAACACGGTTCAGAAGATCGAGGAAAAGATCCTCAAAGTGGAAGAAGCCGGTCTCGGTACGCTGCGAGACATCGGCGACCGCCTTCATTTTACGCGCGATCCGCACAACGACGAACGTCCCGACGCGGAACCGCGAGCGAAGAAGGACGAAAAAACGACGCTTCCGCATTAGACTTGACCCCATTGTTTGTGTTCTTATCCTTCAATTAACACGTCTTTCTTAGTCAAATATGATCATCGAAACTTCGGCCCCGACCAGAGTGGACCTTGCCGGCGGCACGATCGACATTCCACCGCTCTATCTGTTTCACGAAGGAGCCGCAACCGTCAATTTCGCAGTGTCGATGCTGGCGCATTGCCGCATCGATACCCGTAACGACGCCCGTGTGATCCTCCGATCGATCGATCAGGAATGCGTCGTCGAAACGACGTTGGACGACATCGCCTCGCTCCGTGACGAGCCGCAGCTTCAGCTCCTTTCAAAGCTAGCGTATTTCTTCCGGCCCGAGGTCGGCTTCGAAATGACAACGCGTTCGGAAGCTCCCGCCGGTGCAGGACTTGCGGGTTCTTCGACGCTGAATATCGCCTGTATCGCCGCTTTGAATAAGCTCGTCGGCGATCGATACGCGTCCGAGCAGTTCATTCAGATCGCGGCGAACGTCGAGTGTCAGGTGATACGCGTGCCGACCGGCTATCAGGATTATTATTCGGCCCAATACGGCGGAGCGGCGGCGATCCATTTCGGCCCGGAAGGAATTCGACGCGAGGGCCTTGCCATCGACCTCGCGACTCTCGAACGCCGCATTGCGGTCTGCTATACCGGTGAACCGCGAAACTCCGGCACGAATAACTGGGAGATCACGAAACGCCATATCGACGGCGATCGCGAGATATTCGAGATATTTGAAGGGATTCGCGATACCTCGATCGAGCTAAGGAAAGCTCTGCTCGTGAACGATTGGGATGCTGCGGGCGAGATCCTCGCTAAAGCTCATCCGGAGCGAAAACGTCTTTCGCCGAACATTACTACGCCGCATATGGATGCGCTTATCGACGCGGCTCTTGCAGCTGGAGCGGTCGCTCCGAAGGTGTGCGGAGCAGGCGGAGGAGGCTGCATCGCCTTCTTTACCGAGGACGGGAAGAGGGCCGATGTCGAGGCCGCACTAGCCGCTCAAGACGGCTGCCGTGTGCTCGAATGGCGTCCGAACCTCGACGGCCTGACGCTGAAAGTTACAGACTAAACCACGCAGGCTTCGATCGAGCGAGTCAGCGACCTGAAGATATCGCCGCCGTCGCTCGAACCCAATAGGTCGTCACACGCCCTTTCAGGATGCGGCATCATTCCGAGGACATTGCGGTCGAGATTGGTGATACCCGCAATATTTCCTTGCGAACCGTTCACATTCGCGCTCTCGACGACGTTCCCGTGCTCATCCGAATAGCGGAAGACGATCTGGCCGTTCTCTTCGAGAGAGGAATAAGTTTCGTCGTCGCAGGTGAAATTCCCTTCGGCATGCGCGATAGGGAGTTTGAGTACCCTGCCCGCCTCGATCTCGCTGGTGAAGGGCGAATTCGACGTCTCGACACGAAGATCGACGTGCTTGCAGATGAAGTGCAATCCCGCGTTTCGACGCAAAGCGCCGGGCAGCAAACCTGCCTCACAAAGAATCTGAAAGCCGTTGCAGATACCCATCACGAACTTTCCGTCCGCGGCAAAATCCTTGAGCGAATTCATCACGGGCG
>DAORTR010000083.1:0-11259 GCA_035432765.1 Pyrinomonadaceae bacterium | reverse complement strand
ATCGACGAGATAATGAAGCTCGGGATGAACCATCCGATGGGACCGCTCACGCTCGCAGACTTCATCGGCTTAGATGTTTGCCTAGCAATACTTAATGTATTACATGAAGGCCTTGGCGACCCGAAATATCGCCCGTGCCCACTTCTAAAGAAGTACGTCGATGCCGGTTGGCTCGGCCGAAAGAGCGGCAAAGGCTTCTACGATTACGCTTAAGGACCAGCCGTGAATGCACGAGTGGACGAACGCAAATTCGTGCATTCGCAGCTTATCTCTCTTTCCCTGAATGCACAAGAACCTTCGCTCATTTATCGAGACGCTTCGGCGCGAGGACGAGATCGTCGAGGTCTCGGCGGGGGTCGATCCGTATTTAGAGAACGCGGAGATAAATCGGAGAGTGATCGAGGAAGGCGGAAAGGCGTTGCTGTTCCGGAATGTAAAAGGATCGAAGTTCCCGCTCGCAACGAACCTATTCGGCACGGTGCGCCGCATTGAGCTTGCATTCGGGCCGCGGCCGCTCGAATTCGTAAAGCGCGCGGTCGAAGCCGCGGAAACTCTGCTTCCGCCGACGCTCTCAAAGCTTTGGGGCTTTCGCGATCTTGGGCTTGCCGGGTTAAAGATCGGCACAAAGACAGCGAGTAGCGGCCCTGTCATCGAGAGCAGGCCGGACGCCGTTGATCTGAATGAAATTCCGCTGCTTCAGCTTTGGCCCGAAGACGGCGGGCATTTTTTCACGCTTCCGCTTGTTTATACCGAAAGCCCGACGACTGGAAAGCCGAACCTCGCCATTTACCGAATGCAGCGTTACGACGCGACCACAACGGGTATGCATTGGCAGATCGGCAAAGGCGGCGGGTTTCATTATTATGAGGCTGAGCAGAGCGGCGAACCGTTGCCGGTTACGGTCTTTAACGGCGGGCCGCCTGCACTTATCTTATCGGCGATCGCTCCGCTGCCGGAGGGAATTTCGGAGTTAATGCTTGCCTCGCTCCTAGTCGGCGAAAAGATCGGGACGGTAAAGGATCCGCTGGGAAATGCGCATCGCACGCTGCTTGCAGAGGCGGATATCGCGATCGTCGGCCACGTTCCACCGAGTGAACGACGTCCGGAAGGCCCTTTCGGCGATCACTACGGCTATTATTCGCTTACGCACGACTATCCCGTCTTTCACGCGGATGCAGTATTTCATCGCAAGGATGCGATCGCGACCGCGACGGTCGTGGGCAAGCCGCGACAAGAAGATTTTTTTATCGGCGATTACCTGCAGGAACTTCTCTCGCCGCTTTTCCCGCTAGTGATGCCGGCGGTGCAAGATCTTTGGAGCTACGGCGAGACCGGATTTCACTCGCTTGCGGCCGCGGTCGTGAAAGACAGATATTCACGCGAGGCTTTATCCGCAGGCTTTCGCATACTCGGCGAAGGGCAGTTGACGCTCACGAAATTCCTGCTGCTGACCGATACGCCGCAGAACCTTCGAGACTTCAAGCCGCTGCTTGAACACGTTTTGGAACGCGTTGATTGGCGACGCGACCTTCACGTTTTCTCGCAGACGGCTTTCGACACGCTCGATTACGCGAGCGGAAAGATCAACCATGGCAGCAAGGCGATCTTGTTGGGACTCGGCGAAAAGAAGCGGGAACTGCCAGCAGAATTTCGCGGCGAACTGCCGCCGAATGTCCGCTCCGCCGAACCCTTTTGCCGCGGCTGTCTCGTCGTTGAAGCTGATAGTTATGAGGCGCAGCCCGACCTTGCAAAGAGCATCGCAGCGAGCGGAAAGTTTGCGGGCTGGGAAATGATCGTCATTCACGACCGCATTGAATATGCGCGTTCGGCGGATAAATTCCTATGGGCGACATGGACGCGTTTTGATCCTGCGAGAGATATTTATTCAGCGGACACACGCCTTGAGAGCAACCACGTTTCGTATTCCGCGCCCTGCGTGATCGATGCCCGTATGAAGCCCTGGTATCCGAAAGAGGTCGAGCCGCATCCCGACACGGTGAAGCTGGTTGACGGACGTTGGAGCGAGTATTTCCCTAAATAGTGCCTGATTTTTCCCGAAAACATTACCTGTGGCTTGCGGTAGTCCTTGTCGTATCTGCTTTACTTTGCGTAGGTTACGGCTATTTTATCGAACCGCATCGGCTCGTTATCACTAACCAGACGATCAAGCCGAAGGGTTGGCCGATGGAACTCGACGGCTACAAGATCGTTGCGATCGGCGACATTCACGCCGGTTCGAACGGTGTCGATGACGCGAAGTTACGCCGACTCGTCGCCGAAGCGAATGCACAGCAGCCTGATCTGATCGTGCTTTTGGGTGATTATGTTTCGGAGAAGAACGAGGCGGAATTGAATATGCCGATCGCGGAGATCGCGAACGGCCTCGCGGGCCTTGCGGCTCGCGACGGAGTGTTCGCAGTGCTCGGCAATCACGATGGGTTCACTTGCCCAAGCTGTATCAAGAAGGAATTTCCACGCGTCGGGATCAAAGTGCTCGATAATGAGGTCGTTCCGATAAATGCGGCGAACGGCGGGCGTTTTCGCGTGATCGGTTTGCCCGATCATATGCAGCTCACCTATTGGAAAGTTTTCTCCGACAACGCGAAACGGGCGCTTGCTCCGACCGATGATGAAGGCCCTGTGATCGCTCTCGAACACAGCCCGGACATTCTCGAGGTCATTACGGGCGACTACTTGATATCAAAGGATCTCTCGCTCATTCTCGCGGCTCACACGCACGGCGGACAGGTGCGTTTTCCGATCATTGGAGCGCCGATCGTCTCATCGAGCTACGGTCAAAAGTATGTTCGCGGGCTGATAAAGCAGAATGACGTTCAGATGTTCGTAACCTCAGGTGTCGGCGAGAGCATCCTGCCGTTTCGCTTTCTTGTGCCGCCGGAGATCGCAGTTTTGACGCTGCGGTCGCCGTGAATCTACCTCAACATCGATCGGACGTGCGCAAGGTCGCCGTCATTCGGAGCAGGTTTTAGGCCGAGGATCTTGCACATTACGTTATAGACCTCGACGTTCGAGAACGGCTTGGCGACGTATCCTCGCTTGAACGCAGGGCCATGCGCGACGAAGACGGCCTGCATTTCCTGATATTTGTTGTCATGGCCGTGGCCGCCTCTCGGGCGTTCGGGGTCGGGGATGTTCTTGATGTAGTCGGCGTATCTCGGATGCGTGGTAACGATGTGGCCGATCTCGGTTGAACAGACGATCGGGGCAATGCGTGCACCGTCGTTATAATGCAGCCGCGCGGGGATTTCGCCTTTCTTCCAACAGGTTGCGTAAGGCATCTTCTTTAGCTGCGTGTAAACGTAGTCGAGCTTGCCTTCTTTCGGGAAGATCTGGTTGATCTCGTGCGTATAAAGAATGCGGTCGGTGTCTTTAGCGATGTCGATATAGTCGTCCATAAAGGCGGCCTTGCGGACGTCAACCGCTGCCATTCCGTGATCGGAGACGACGATGATATTCACCTTGTCGGCAATTCCGCGTCGTGTAAGGCCTTTTACGAGACGCGCGATATAGTCATCGTCATTGAGCGCGGCATAGCGTGTCTCTACGGCGTCGGGGCCGAATTCGTGGCCCGCATCGTCCGTGTCCGAGAAGTACATCGTGATCATCGTCGGTCTTTGCGCGATAGGCAGGTCAAGCCACGAGAGCACTCCGTCCACGCGCATCTGCGGCGGGACGCGTCCGTTGTATGTCGTCCAGTATTTCGGATGCATTCCCTTGACGGGAGCTTCCGAGCCGACGAAAAAATACGACGCCGAGAGTTGCCCTTGCTCTTGTGCAGTTACCCAGATCGGTTCGCCGAGCCACCAACGAGGATCCTGCACCTTTGTCCGGTCGCCGATAGTAAAAGTGCTGCCGAAATCCCATACATTATTGTCAACGATGCCGTGATGTTCCGGATAGAGGCCCGTCGCGATCGTGTAGTGGTTCGGGAATGTTTTGGTCGGGAACGACGGGATCATCCATTTCGCACGCACGCCGGTCCTTGCGAGACGTTTCAGCGCCGGCGTGTTGAATTTGTCGATATAGTCGTATCGAAAGCCGTCAAGCGAGATCAGAATTACCGTCGGTTTGAGGTCTCTGATCGTCTTTTGTGCGAATGCACCGCCGGCAACCGCCGCAAGCACGATCAACAACGCTGCGCAACGTCGCAACGCCCGCCAACGCTTACGCATCTTGCTGGAATCGGGAGCAATAGCGACCGAACTCAAAAAGAGCTTGTTGGAACCCGCGTCCATACAGACGATCGCACTAAGCAAAGCCACGAGATTTCTCATAAACATCACGTTCTTTTATTTATCTTTGGAGCTTTTCAGAATGATAGCGGATTTCCACTGGTAAGTCAGTGGGACACTGGCATTATAGGCGAAGCGTGAAAAATCCGCCATGAATTTGCTTGCGCGGAGTTCTGCATTTGGGAACCCAGTCGCAATTACTCGCGGTTCTGACCCGCGCGGGCTTCTGCATTTGGGGAACCCCAAGGTCGCTATCGCGCCGGGTTCTGATAGTGCAGGCCTCTGCAACAGGTCATTCCGGCAGTTGTTCAATGTCGATCTCGTCGGCGCGCAGTATCACGACCTTGCCGTCGCGAGCGGTAACAACATCATTGCCGGCGAGCTTGTGCTTTATCAAAGCCTCGCGAACAGCCCGACGGTAGGCTTTTGTTATCTCGTCTCTATGGAGCACGAAGAGGTTTTTCTCGGTTATCGACCTCTTATCTTTTTCCATATAACCTCATCGAAGATACCATCGCCTTCGACCTCATCATACCATGCAACTTCAACGGGAATTATAGGCGAAGCATGAAAAATACGCCATGAATTTGCTTTCGGTAGATATAGATCAAAAAGATTCGAGAGCCCCCGTTCGTAACGTCGTCTTATCGTTGCTTCCGGTATCGAGTGGCCGCCGGTCTTCACGCGAGCGGCGACCCTATCGAGGGCGATCTCGACACTATCGAGCCATAAAAAGATCAGACTGACTCGGTAGCCCGACTTTTGCAAATGGGTGTCTTTGCTATGGCTTCAAGCGATACAACATTCTCGGGAACGGTATTGTTTCGCGGACGTGTTCGATGCCGGCCATCCATGCGGTGCAGCGTTCAATGCCCATTCCGAATCCCGCGTGCGGCACGCTGCCGTAACGCCGCAGGTCTAGATACCATTCGAAAGATTCGCGCGGAAGGCCATGCGCTTCGATCTGTTTTTCGAGATATTCGAGCGACGCTGCGCGTTCGCCGCCGCCGATGATCTCGCCGTAACCTTCGGGAGCGAGAAGGTCGATGCCGAGAGCACACTCCGGCCGATCCTTATCGACCTCGAAATAGAATCCCTTGATCGCCGTCGGGAAGTGATGCACGAAGACCGGTTTGCCGTGACGGTTCGAGAGGTACGTTTCGTCGGGTGCTCCGAAGTCGCCGCCCCATTCAAAATGCGGAACGCCGATGTCATTGTCCGTATCGGCCGTATCTCCTTGGACAATAGCTCCGTCGTCGTTGCGGACGGGGGCGTCCGCGTTCCGTTCATTCAGCATCTTCACGGCGTCGTCGTAGTGCAGGCGAGGGAAAGGCGAATTTATCGCTTCGAGCTTTGCGATGTCGCGTTCGAGGACTTTCAACTCTTCCTGCCGGTCGGTTAGCACACGCTCGACGATCGCGAGGATGAGGCCTTCGCCGAGGTCCATCATATCTTCGTAGGTTGCGTACGCGACCTCAGGTTCGACCATCCAAAACTCCGTCAGATGACGGCGCGTCTTCGACTTTTCCGCACGAAAGGTCGGGCCGAATGCGTACGATCTACCGAACGCGGCGGCCGTCGCTTCATTGTAAAGTTGGCCGCTCTGCGTAAGGTATGCTTTGTCGTCGCCGAAATAATCTACTTCGAAGAGCGTCGTCGTGCCTTCGCACGCAGCGGGCGTGAAGATCGGCGTGTCGGCGAGCGTGAATCCGTTGTTGTCAAAAAAATCACGCGTCGCCTTTATCACTGTATGACGAACTTTCAGGACCGCGTGCTGCTTCTTCGAACGGATCCAAAGATGGCGGTTATCCATCAGGAATTCCGTGCCGTGCTCTTTCGGCGTGATCGGATAATCGTGAGAATTCTGTACGATCTCGAGATTCGTAACGTCGAGTTCAACGCCGATCGATGAGCGGGTATCTTCCTTTACGGTGCCCGTAACGATGATAGAGGATTCCTGGCCGATCGAATTCGCCGCCTCGAACAGTTCTTCGCTGTTCGGGCGAAAAACAACGCACTGCACGATGCCCGTGCCGTCTCGAAGCTGAAGGAATGCGAGCTTGCCGCTCGAACGCTTGTTATAGAGCCAGCCCTTGAGCGTGACCGTCTCGCCGATATGATCTTTTAGTTGGTTAACGTATGTTTGACTCATTTCTAGGTAAGCAGCGTTGATAATTTTTCAAAAAGGTCTTCAACGATCGACGCCGGAAGTTTGGTTATAAATGCCGCATTTTTCGATGTTAGATCGAGGTTCTTTACGTGGTCGGCAAGGGCGACGCCTGATACTTTCAGGCCGGGAGGAATTTTAACCTCAAAAGGGTAGCCCTTTGCTTTGGTTGTTATCGGGCAGACTATCGCCAAGCCTGTTCTGTCGTAATACGCAGATGGTGAAAGAACTACAGCCGGACGACGGTCTTTTTGTTCATGTCCGGATTGCGGGTCAAGATCTATCCAAATGACGTCGCCGCGGTCATATGTTCTCACTACCAGACCTCATTTCCGACCGGCTTGCCCCAATCGGTTGCGTCATGAAGATTCTCTTTTGTGATGCCGCCGACAAGCTCATCGAGCGTGTATCGCTTCTTCGTTATAGGCTTCAGCACGATATTTCCGTCCTCGGTAGTGATCTCAACGGACGAGCCTTCGGTAACCTGTGTCTCCACCGCAAACGCCTTCGGAATTCGAAGCGCTAGGCTGTTTCCCCATTTTTGAACCTGAACTTCCATATATACAAAGTATATACTTATGAAAAATACGGAGTCAACAACTGGTTTGCTGACTCGGCGCTAAAATTCCAGCGTTCCTTGTTCTTTATTTTCCGTTCCCACTCTTACGGCCTGTTTGAATGTTGTCAGGTTCGGCGGCAGGTTAGGTTGTTTGCCGTTCAGGATCTCTTGGACGGTTAGGATTTGGATCTTGGGATAATCTTTGTTCCAGCCTTCGGAATGGTAAAAACCGGCTTCGGCGGCTTCTTTTCCAGAAGTTTTTCGGCAGGCGTGAGACAAAATCTGCCGAATTTGTAAATTCCTATTTTTCCGTGCATTTTCGGATCAGGTAAGAAAAACAAGAAGAAAAAAAGAACTTTTGTCAAGGATTTTCACTTTGTCATTTGAATATCCTCATCGTTGTAAACGTCTTACTTTCACCTCTGGGACGGAATGTTTTTATTTCGGAACCGAAACGATCAGTCGTCAGAAAGCGGCATTCCGGGGTACAGCGATGTATTCTAATATGCCCAAATTGAAACTCGACAAAATGGTGCCGAACTCGTTTATTTCCGCTTAGATCGTTGGTTAGAGAGGAAACTACAGTTATGAAACGACATTTAACTTATCTTGCATTCGTTGCAATAGTTGGCATTTTTTGCATTTCGGCCTCGGCCCAATTCACGATAACGATCCCGAAGATTCCAAAGGCAAAGGTCAAAAAGAACTCCGACCCCCAAAATCAGAGCGACAATAGTAGCAACAACAGCAGTAACAATAGCGATTCGCAGAATTCGAGCACTAACAATTCTCCGGATTCAAGCGCGAATTCCCAAGACTGTAGTAAATACGGAGCCAGGTACCTTTCGTTCCTCGACGACATCACAAAAAATCAAAAAGAAGTTGCAGCGTATGATGGCCCGGAGAACAACGACTATTACTTTTCGCGGACTCAGGACAACTTTGCCTGGCTCGCCATATCAAAAAGCCTCCGCGAGAAATGGTGGGTGAACCAACTGGACTATCGGAATGACAAGGCCTGCAACAAAATTGATCCCGCTTTAGACGAGTTGGCAAATACTATAGCGAAAACCATCCATCTTTACGTTCCCGGAAAAGGCACGTACGCCGTCCGTAATCCGCGTGAGGAAGCCCTAATGAAAGGCCAGCTCACTGACCTTGCCAGCCTTAAAGTACTAAGCATAGGTTTGGCATCTGCAAACTGGACCATCGAGACCAATTCACTCGGAATTCCCACTAGTCGCTATAAATGGGGGCGGATATATGCAAAACCTATGAAGGCGGACGACCCATATTGCCGGATAATCTATATAAACGTCGCCCAGCAGTATGCCGGCGGCGGAACCTATGGCGCCACGTACGGCTATTTTGTAAGGACCGACTTCGCTGGGTGTCCGGCAGGACAGTGAACCGACTGAGTTCCAACAGTAAAACGACGACCTTGGAGAAAGATAATGCGGTATTACACTAACTCAAACCGACAGCAATCAGGCCCTACGGAGGAAGGCGAAGTGATCGCGGCCCTTACGGCAGGACGACTTTCGCCAAATGATCTTGGCATTCCAGAGGGAGGCAAGGAGTGGAAGCCTCTTTCGCAAGTATTTCCGAACGTGGCTCAGACGAGCGGTTCGGCTGTCGCTGCAAGCGTATCGGCCTCGGCCCCTAAAAAGCGTCGATGGGGAATGGTGCTGGGCATTCTGGGGGCTTTGGTGTTGGGAATACTGGCCATCGGCTCCGTGATCGGCTTTATTGTCTATCGCAATTTGTTTCCGCCTGATTCGCTTACAGACCTCCCGAACGACGTAGGGCCATATAAATTGGAAAAACGAAACCCGCCGCATGGTGATGTTTGGGGATCGAAAACATGGTACTTCGGTATGTACACACTGGCACCCGGCGGCAGTGATTCCATCGTCTATCTAATGGACGTTTACAAAGACGAGGCAACTGCTAAATCAGAATTAGAATTATCGCTGAACAAAGATTGTAAAAACGGCGATAAACCGCTCAGATTTTCATTCCTCAAAAACGGCACCGAGGTTTCTGATGGCTCTACTTGTTATGGCGCGTTTTACATCCATAAAGGCAACCGCGTGGCAACAGTAAGTAGTATCGGTAAGTTGTTCACTCTGGATGATATGAAGTCGTTCATGAATTCTTTACCGCTCAACGAAGGATCAAAGATGTCTCCGAAGGCAGAAAAGTAGAGGCTCGGATCCAAAGGTTCCGGTTATCCATCAGGAATTAGGCGTCGTGCTTTTTCGGCGTGATCGGATAATCTTTCATTTGAACTACGTCCGAAAACCTTTTGTCTTATTGCGATGCAAACTCGATCTCGCGCTTTAAGATCGTGCACAGCGTCGGAAATGTTCGAAGATTGCCCGCCGAACGCAGGACGATCTTGAACATCGGAACGATGAACGGGATAAAATGCGTTTTGCCGCGAACCGCCGATTGATACGAGAAAGTTCCAACCGCTTTTAAGCAGCGCTGCAAGGTCTGAAGGCGAAATTCGGCGGCGAACTCGCCTTCGTCAATTCGCGGCAATCCCAAAGCGACACGCAGGTCGAGAAAGTATCTGCGTTTCTCCGCGAGCCATTCGGGCGAGGGCGGTTCTGTAATCCGGTCTAGCAGGAACGAAACGAGGTCGTAGGCAGCGGAACCGATCCGCGCGTCCTGATGATCGATGATGCGCATCTCGCCCACTGCATCGATCATCAAGTTCGCGGCGTGAAAGTCTCGGTGACAGAGTACGGTCGCACGACTTGCGAGATCTCGGGCGAGTTCGACGAATTCATCCGAAAGGCAACGATTCTCCGTTTCCGAAAGCGGTCGTTTCGCGTAAGTTTCGAAATAGTGCGTCTTGAAGAAATCGAGTTCCCAGAGCAATTTCTCTTCGTCGAAGCTAAGCCGCGACGCGATCGAAGCCATCTCGAAAGCAAGCGGCGTCGCGAGCTGTATCTTAACGATAAGTGCGATCGCTTCGTCGATCGACCTTGAGGCCCGATCGGCGCCTTGCTTCTTTAGGTATTCGCGCAGGACATTGTCGCCGAGGTCTTCCTGTACGATCACGCCAAGCTCGCCGTCAACGGCGTACAATTCCGCGACGGGCAATTCCGCTCGGAGGAACAGTTTCGTTACATCAACATAAGCGTGCTCTTGCTCGTTAAAAGCTTCCGGATATACGCACGCGACCGCCGTCTGGCCGAACCACTCGATGCGAAAATATTCCCGAGTGGACGCGTCTGCCGAAAGAACCTTTACATCGCTTTGGATGTCGTTCTTAGCGAGAAATGCGTTGAGTTTTTCGAGAAGCTGTGTCATCTAAACTATCGGTACGATATATTTATCGCCCTCAAAATATCCCTTTTGAGCCTTATCCGGCGTTTCGTCGCGAGCATTAATGAGTTCGGCTCGAACGACGACCGAACCCTCGATCGTGTCGCCCGAAGCGATCCTTACGCCTTCGCCAATCACAGAGCGGGAGACGCTTGCACCGCTCTCGATCGCGACGCGATCCCAAAGAACGCTGTCGTTCACGTTCGTGTCACGGGCGACCGAACAGGCTTCGCCGACGATCACCCGGCCGTTGGGTGACATAGCGAGGCTGATGTCCAGATATCGCCGAAGCGTAGAGATCTCGTACCAGCGGGCGTCGGTTACGAAAGCGTTGATCTTCTCGCCTTTCTCCAACGCAGGGCGGTAAAACACCGGAACAATGTCGGAATAGACACCTCGCGGGATCCAGTCAAATACACGCGGCTCAAGGACTTGTATTCCGGTGTACATCAACGGCGTTTGCGGCGCGGCATCTTCTTGTCCGTTGAATTCGCTAAAGCCCGTAACCCAGCCGTCCTTGGTTTCGACGATAGTGAACTTCTCGCGGTTTGGATTCGGCCGCAGAACCATCGTCGCAACGGCTCCGCTCTCTTTGTGCGACTTTACGGCCGCGATGATATCGATATCCGTGATGATCTTGCCGTTAATAACGATGAAAGTATCATCGGCGAGCAGATCTCGTGCATTGTCAAGAGCGCCGGCGGTCCCGAGTATCGCCGGATCCTCGATGGAATAATGAATATTTACGCCGAATCTTGAGCCGTCGCCGAGGGCCTCCATCACGGACTGCGGTTGATGATGCAGGTTTACGACGACGTCCTTGATACCGAAGCGAGCGATATACTCGGCAACGTAACCTACGACCGGCTTGCCCAAAAAAGGGATCGCCGGCTTCGTGCGGTCAATGGTCAATGGAAAGAGCCGAGTGCCGAAGCCCGCGG
>DAORTR010000082.1:0-11629 GCA_035432765.1 Pyrinomonadaceae bacterium | reverse complement strand
GGTAATTTATGGCGGTTCGAAAATCCGTTCGAATTTACGATCTTGCGCGTGAGGTGAAACAAGATACCAAGCGCGTCATGGAAGACCTGCGCCGGCTCGGCGCTGATGTGAGTGTCGCGTCGAACTCGGTCAGCACGGAGTTTGCCGAAAAGGTCAAGGCGAAGTACTTCCCGAAGGCCGAGCCCGCTCCTAAGCGCCAGATCAAGGTCATTAAGGCTCCGGTCAAAAAGGCCGGCGGCTCCGTCGAGGAAGATATTCACGAGAGTGAATCCCCTGAAACGCCGGAGGTAGAAACCGCTCCGGTCGTCGAAACGAAGACCGCGGAAAAAGAGAAGGCTCCCGCTAAAAAGGCCGCCTCTGTCAAGGTGAAGACGCTTGCCGCTAAGGCGAAGGCGATCGAAAAGACAGAGGATCCCGTCGAAGTAGAGAAACCGATCGCGAAGAAGCGGATAGTTAAAGCTTCACAGCTAAAGGCCGAGACGGAAGCTCCCAAAGTCGAGGCCGAGGCGGAAACTCCGCCAGTTGTTGAAGAAGTTCCTGCTGAAGAAGCAGAGGTTGAGGCTCCGGTAAAGGTTGCCGAAAAGCCGGCCAAACCATCGGGAACGACCGTAAAACGTCTTACTTTGACGCCAGGTGCGATCCAGAAAGGTATCAAGCCCGGCGAACGTGTCGTAACCGAAGGGCCGACGCGTACGGGGCGTCTTTCGGGTGATAAGCAGTTTCGCGGCACAAGCGGCGAGACTGCAGATCCGAAGCTCGTTTACACTCCTCCGGCGGATAATCGCCGAAGGCCCGGTCGCTCCGGCGGACGAAAAACGAATGACCGCAATGCGAGGAACGCCGAGCGCGATCTCGATGTGCCGCAAAAGCGTTCGATCGAAGAGCGAATCCTTGATCAGGTCGGAACCGCAAAGGGCGAACTTCGATCGATTCGTCTGGTTGACGGCGCAACGGTTCGTGAATTTGCGGAAGCTCTCGGCATTACGCCTAGGGACATCGTTCAGTTGCTCATCAAGCGCGGCGTATTTGCCACGCTCAATCAGGCGATCGGCGAGAAGATGGCCATCGAGATGGCGCTTGAATACGGATTCGATCTGTCGTTCGTTCCGTTCGAAGAAATGGTGATCGAGCAAGAGTTCGAAGAACTGATCGCCGCCGACGCCGACGATACAGAATTAACGCGCGCTCCGGTCATCACCGTGATGGGACACGTCGATCACGGAAAGACATCGCTGCTCGACGCGATCCGCTCAGGAAATGTGGCGGCGGGCGAAGCCGGCGGCATCACGCAGCACATCGGTGCGTACAGCGTCTTTGTGCCGAATCCGGATAAACCCGGCGAAGATCGGCGTGTTGTTTTTCTCGACACACCGGGCCACGAAGCCTTCACAATGATGCGTGCCCGCGGAGCTAAGGCGACGGATATCGTGATCTTGGTCGTCGCGGCTGACGACGGAGTGATGCCGCAGACGATCGAGGCTGTCGAGCACTCGAAGGCTGCAGGCGTGCCGATCATTGTTGCCATCAACAAGATAGATAAGCCCGACGCGAATCCCGACAAAGTTAAGCAAGGTCTCGCGGGCCTCGGGATCCAACCGTCAGATTGGGGCGGCGACGTTGAGATGATCCCGGTTTCGGCCAAAAAGCATGAGAATCTTGATACGCTTCTCGAAACCGTGCTCCTGCAAGCAGACATTCTTGACCTGAAGGCAAGCCCGACACGTCGCGCATCAGGTGTCGTTCTCGAAGCCAAACTCGACAAAGGGCGTGGTGCCGTTGCAACCGCACTTGTGCAGCAGGGAACCCTGCGAGTCGGCGATCCGTTCATCGTTGGGCAGTTTTCAGGCAAGGTTCGAGCGATGTTCTCAGATCGCGGCGAGATCGTTACAGAGGCTCCGCCCGCGACTCCCGTCGAGATACTCGGCCTTCAGGGAGTTCCGCAGGCAGGTGATTCATTCCAGGTGGTTGCCGACATCGATCGGGCGCAAACGATCGCCGGGCAGCGTCAAATGCACGCTCGACAGGCGGCAATGGTCAAGAGTTCGAGCCGCGGCATCGAATCGCTCGGTCAGGCAGAGATCAAAGAGCTTCTTGTCATCCTGAAGGCCGACGTTCAAGGTTCGGTCGAAGTTCTGCGTGCGACGCTCGAAAAACTTTCGACCGAGAAGGTGAAGGTTCGCGTGATCCGTGCGGGCGTTGGCGCCATCGCAGAATCCGACGTTCTTCTCGCCTCGGCCACGCAGGCTGATAATGCTTCGACGGCCGTCGTTATCATTGGTTTCAACGTGCGTCCGGAGTCGCGTGCTTCGGATGTCGCAAAACACGAAGACGTCGATATTCGTCTCCATTCGATCATCTATAAGGTCGAAGAAGAGATCAAGGCGGCGATGATCGGAATGCTCGACGCGATCGAGAAAGAAGTCATTCTCGGCAAGGCCGTCGTTCAAGAGACATTCAAGGTATCGCGTCTCGGCACTATCGCAGGCTGCCGCGTGATCGACGGCGTTATCCGCCGTCAGGCAAAGGCAAGGCTGATCCGCGACGGCGTTGTGATCTGGGACGGGGATATCGCATCTCTAAAGAGGTTCAAGGAGGACACGAACGAAGTCAAGAACGGCTTTGAATGCGGTATCAGCCTTGTGAACTTCAACGATATAAAGGTCGATGATGAGATCGAGGCTTACATGATCGAGAAGATCGCGGCCACGGAGTTGTAGGTAAGGAGATGCGGCGACCGGAGAGATTTGGTGAGACGCTTCGGGAAGAGATCGCGGAGATCGTCGGTTTTGAACTCGACGACCCGCGTCTTGAAAGCGTAACGGTGACCGATGTGGATGTTTCCGCCGATAAGGGCGACGCAAAGGTCTATGTCGTCATCGCGGGCGATGACAACGAGATAAAGGCGGCCCTCGCGGCCTTACGGCATGCGTCATCCTTCGTTCATCAGCGGCTTGCCAGCAGCCTCAATGTGAGGCACGTGCCGCAATTGCATTTTGTGCGCGACTCGGCAGAGGAGAATGCCGCTCGCGTAGGCGAGATCCTCACAGGTCTCGACATTCCAAAGGAAGGAGAGACGGACGATTGAACCGGCGGCAGACGCCGGCCTCCTTCGCGAAACTTTGTCCGTCCCGCTTTATCAGTGTTAAGTCAAGTAGTTGAATTAATTGAAAAGAAAAAGGCGTTTGCCATTACGACGCACATCAAACCCGATGGCGACGGTCTGGGTTCGTCCCTTGGGCTTTCCTGGCTGCTGAAAAGCCTCGGCAAGACCGCCGATGTGATAGTCCGCGGCGAAGTTCCCCCGGCGTATCACACGCTTCCGGGCGTCGATCTTATACGCGACGTCGAATATCTTAACGGGAATTACGACGCTGTTTTCGTGATCGAGTGCTCCGACCTTGAAAGGCCGGGCATACGCGGGCTTGACGAAGCTGTAACCGTCAATATCGATCATCATTCGACCGGCGATCCGTTCGGGACGATCAATTGGATCGATCCGACGGCTTCTGCGGTCGGCGAGATGATCTACAACCTTTGCAAGGCGATCGGCGGCCGCATTACGCGTGAGATCGCTGAATGCGTCTATATGGCGCTCGTAACCGACACGGGTTCATTTCATTACTCGAACACTACGGATCGCACTTTGAAGGTCGCGTCCGAACTCATCAAAGCCGGCGCAAGACCTGCGGAGATATCGAGCGCTGTCTATAACAACTATCCGTGGTCGCGTATTGAATTGATGCGGCGCGTTCTCGACACGGTTAAGCGTGACGAAACGGGCAAGATCGCGTTTATGCGTCAGACGCTCGCGATGCGTCAGGAATCCGACGCGATCGACGGCGATAACAACGGCTTTGTGAATATTCCCCTTGCCGCACGCGACGTCGAAGCCGTCATCTATATGCGTGAGATCGGTCCCGGGAGCTACCGCGTCAGCCTTCGCTCAAAAGGCGATCTGAATGTCGCAAAGATCGCTGAACGCTTTGGCGGAGGCGGCCACCGAAACGCCGCCGGACTCCAGATAGACGGCGATTGGGATGATGCTGAGAAGACGCTTCTTCGAGCGATACGGGAAGTTCTGGATGTAGCCAACTCCGACTAGCCGCACCCTTAACCAGGATATGAGAACTCGGTCGGGAAAGCTGTTCTTAAATTCGCTATACAGTCTTGCCGGCTGGTTGGCTCCGATAGTCCTAGGCCTTTTCGCCACCCCGTTCGTCCTAAAACATCTTGGCGTAGAATCCTACGGTGTTTACATCGTAATTTTAGGTTTCGTAGGCTATTCGTTCGCATTCAATCTCTCTCGCTCCGTCGCAAAATTCGTTGCCGAGTATCGCGGTTCGGGGAACGTAGAGAAGATCAATTCCGTAATTACATCCGCATTCTGGCTGAATTGCTCGATCGGGCTTCTCGGAGCCGTCGTTGTCGGGCTCTCGGCAAAATGGGTCGTAGTTGACGTTCTGCAAATATCTCCGCAATACCAAGAAGCGGCAACATTCGCGCTTATCGTCGGCGGGATCAGTATCCCGATCACCCTTGTCGGGCAGGTCTTTCAGAGCATCTTGCAGGGCGAACAAGGCTTTGGCGCTCTGTCGGTCATCACAAATCTAAGCTCGCTCCTCATCAACGGCGGTAACGTTGCGCTTGCCGCGATGGGATTCGGCGTTGACGCGCTGCTGCTGTGGACGCTCGTGGTTGCGGTTATTATCGGTGGCCTTTCGTATCTCGCGTCGTCGCGGCTCGCGCCGGATATCGGGGTCAAACTGAATGCCTCGACCGATATGATAAGGCCCGTAATGAGCTACGGCGCGAGCCTTTTCGTTTATCAGGTCTGCGGCGGCATCCTTCTTCTTTTTGAGCGTGCGTTGGTCATACGAAAATTCGGCGGCGAAGTCGCTTCCTTCTACTTTGTGCCGATGACGCTTGCTATCTACTTTCACGGGTTCGTCGTAAGCCTTCTTGCTGCCGCGTTCCCCGTGATGAACGAATTGCTGGCCGATGAAGGCCGCTTGGCGGTGCTTTACGAAAAGTCAACGAAGGTCGTTATTGCCCTGACAGTGCCGTTCCTCGTAACGGTGTTCTTCGGGGGACCAGTTTTCTTGTCGCTGTGGATAGATCAAGAATTCGCGAAGAATGCCAGTTGGCTATTCTTCCTGCACGCAGCGACGTTCGGCGTGATGGTGCTTATACTTGCGGCATGGCAGCTTAATGAAACTTTCAATAAGCCGAGCCTTAACGCGTGGGCTACGTTCTTTTCGTCAGCAATAGCGATACTGCTGATGTTTCTCACCGCCGACCGGTGGCGGGCCGAAGGCGTTGCTATGTCGCGCTTGATCGGCGTGGCCGTAATGTTGCCGATTGTTCTTTACTCGGAAAGACGCTTCCTTTCGAAGTTCGGCGGCAGCAGTTGGCTTGCGGCTTTTTTGAGGGTCTTACCGTCGGCCGCAGTATTGGTATTGATGGAGTATGCGCTTTTTAGGTTCGTCCCTGCCGGTTGGGCGACCTTTATTGTCGGAACAAGTGCCTGTACTCTTATTTATGGAGCGTCCCTCCTGATAACGAAATTTATTACGGACGATGAGAAGATCATTATATTGAGGTTCCTGAAAGTAAAGCGAGTCGCGGCTTAGAGATGGCAGCGGCCCTTTGACCTAAAACCTCTATCGGTTTTCTTTCCGTGTAATATTGATGCGACCAAACAAATGCGAAGACATAGGAGATGTGCCGAATGACCGCAACGATTCCGCGACCCGATTCGTCAGATGAGCATTTCTTTCGCGACGCTTTTCTTAAAGCCGTTCGCTTTTATACGTACAACACTCCGATCGCAAAAGGGAAATACCGTCTCTTTCAGACCGCGCTTGGGCTGTTGAAAGAAAAGCCCACCGCGATCGATGCGCAAGCCAAGGATGGGCGTCGCTTCCTTGCGGATCTAACGACGGGAATGGAGGAGATGCTCTTTTTCTTGGGCGAGTACGAGCCGGCTATTTCGGCTATTGCCAAGCGATTGATCCGTAAAGGCGATATCTGTCTAGATGTCGGGGCCAATTTTGGCTGGTACACGACGATGATGGCGATGCTCGCTGGCCCGGACGGTGAAGTGCATTCATTCGAACCGGTTCCCACGACTTATAGGCAGTTGGAACGCAATGTTGCATTATTGACCGGGGGGGGGGGCAGTCTCGACCAACAATATCGCCCTTGGCGATCGCGATGACGTGCTCAAGATCAATCTATTTGCGGGCCTAACATCAGGACATGCATCGTTTGCAACCTACGAAGACCAAGAGTCAACCACCTTTGAGTGCCAAATGACGACGCTTGATGAGTATCGATCTAGTAATATTGTTGGTGATGCCTCGTTCGTAAAAGTTGATATCGAGGGAGCAGAAATGATGTTCCTTAAAGGAGCTGAGCGGCTGTTTGCACAGAAGAGCAAGCCGATCATTCTGATGGAAATGGCTCTCGCTCAGACCAGCCGATTCGGATATTCTCCGAATGACCTGATCGGGTTCATTGCCGAACGCGGTCCGTACCTCTTTTACCGGATCGATGAAGTGAAGCGTAGGCTGTCAGTGATCGACGGTTTTGCACCTGGAGATATAGGCGCGAATGTATTTTGTGTTCCACAAACTGCTGCAGATCGGGTGCGGGCGGCAATTTCAGAATTTTTATAAAAATGGCTGAGACAAAAGAAAAGAGATACAAGTGGCGGCGTGAGGACTATCGGGAGAAAACGAAAGGCCTCCTGATGCTGAATACGGGAGACGGCAAGGGCAAGACGACCGCGGCGATCGGGACGATGGTGCGTGCAGCGGGACGCGGCCTCAACTGTTGTATGATCCAATTTATGAAGTCGAAGCACGACCGATATGGCGAGCACGAATCTTTCGACAAACTCGGCATCGAAGTGCACACGATGGGTGACGGTTTTACCTGGGACACAAAAGATAAGTCGCAGGACATCAAGACAAGCGAAGAGACGTGGGCACTTTGCATCGAGAAAATGAAGAACACGGACTACGATCTGCTCGTCTTTGACGAGCTGCTATATGTGCTGAGCTATGAGTTTCTCGATGTTGACAGTGTCCTCGAGACGATACGCGAAGTTCGTTCCGAGCAGCCGCATCTCCACCTGATTTTGACCGGCCGGAACGTTGATAACAAGCTCGAAAAGATCATCGACGCCGCCGAACTCGTGACCGAGATGCGGGAGATCAAACATCCGTTTCACGTCGGCATTTACGCACAGCAAGGAATCGAATTCTAATGAAACGTCCTGTAGAAAAGCGGCCTGCAACCGGCTGGAAAGATCGTATCTCGCTTGCGTTGACGACGTTCGGCGTCGGTTATCTTCCAGGCCCGACGGGGACATACGGTTCGGCGGTCGGTGTTGCGATCTACGTTGCTGTTGCGATCTACGCGCCGAAATTCGCCGCGCATTTGCGTACCGACGGCCTCTCGGTCGCTTCGGCGGACGGCGTAGTTTTCATCGCCCTCACGGTCTTGCTTTTCGGTTTCTGCCTTCTCGGTATCGCGGCAAGTTCGCGGGCGATCGACCTTCTCGGCGATGAAGATGCGTCCGAAGCCGTCGTTGACGAGGTGATGGGACAGCTTGTTACGTTTGCCTTCGTACCATTCACTCTCTCTTGGCCGATGCTGCTCGCGGGATTCCTTCTCTTTAGGCTGTTTGATATCTGGAAGCCATATCCGGTCAACGACCTGCAATATCTAAAGGGCGGCCTCGGTATCTGTGCGGACGATATGGTCGCGGGCGTCTATGCGGGGCTTTGTCTTGCGATCTTTTCCTATATCGCGGTGATCGTCTAGGGAATCAAGCGTCATTCTCGCCCTTGTGGTCAGGCGTGGCCGAGAGATGTTTCGGCGGCTCGTAGTCCTTTACGAAAATCCAGCCGATCTTCCAAAAATACGCGATCAGTCCGATCGCAAGCAGAGCCATTCCGCCCAAGGTCGCGAAGTAGCCGTAACGTGTTTTTAGCTCCGGCATAAAGTCGAAGTTCATTCCATAAATGCCCGCGATCAGGCTTAGCGGCAAGATGATCGCGGAGATGACGGCAAGCGTCTTCATCACATCATTCGTACGCGTCGAGATGACCGAAAAGTGGATCTCAAAAAGACTCGAGACGAGATCGCGATAATTTTCAGCAAGATCTGCGATCCGGACCAAGTGATCGTGAACGTCGCGGTAAAAGGGAAGTATTGGATCCGGTATCTGCGGAAACTCGCCATGCGAGAGTCGATACAATGCCTCAAGTTGACGCCCCGATATCCGCCTGAGCCGAACGACGCTCCGACGCAAGGTCATTATCTCAAGGAGCATTTCATTCTGGCCTTTTTTCATTTCGAGCACGCGTTCGCTCATCTCGTGGATCGTCTGGTCGTACGAATCGACGATCGGCATATAAAGATCGACGAGTTCATCCAATATATTGTGCAGAATGTATGCGGCTCCGCGGCTGAAAGTGAACGGACTGCTCAGGATCTTCTGCTTGACGGTCTTGATGCTGCGAAAACGCTCAGTGTGGAACGTGACGACATAATTCGGCCCAAGGTAGCCGTCGAGTTCTTTCGTCGTAAAATTCGTCGGTCCGGTTTCACCTGGACGGATTCCGTGAACGATAAAATATAGGTAATCCAGGAACGCCTCGACCTTCGGCTGATTTCGCGTTTCGATGCAATCCTCGATCGTCAGGTAATGAAACTTGAAGACATTCTCGAGAACTTCCTTTGCTTCCTCGATCTGCTCCGGCGTTTCGCCGTGTAGATCGACCCAAATGACGTTCTTCGGGTCGGCGAGAAGTTCGGGAAGTTCTTTGCGAGTGAATCCTTCCTCGACGCGTTCGGCACCATTCTTTAGTACAAATATCTGCATTTTTTTTTACGCGGCTCGCCCGCAAATGAGACATTTCGGCGATCGAGCTATTATAGTTTTTCGGAACTAACTGCGACAATTGCCGTAGTAAAAATAAGCTATGGATGAAGAAGAGGTTACTTTGCGGGTCGAGGGCATTACGAAGACCTTCGGGGACTTTCGTGCCGTTGACGATCTCTCGTTTAGTGTAAGGGCAGGGAGGATCTTCGGCTTTCTCGGACCGAACGGTGCGGGCAAAACGACGACGATCCGGATGATCGTCGGAATAACGGTGCCGGATGCGGGAGTGATCGAGCTTTTCGGCAGGCGCATCAACGGCCTGACGCAAGATCACATCGGCTATCTGCCCGAAGAACGCGGCCTTTATAAGAAGACGAAGATCGTCGATCAGCTTCGGTATTTCGCGGCCCTGAAGAATTTGTCGCAGAAAGAAGCCGACAAGCGGATCGATCGCTGGCTCGACCGTATGGAGCTTTCCGAATGGAAGAATAAGAAGACGACCGATCTTTCAAAAGGTATGCAGCAGAAGGTTCAATTCATCGCAACCGTCCTGCACGACCCTGATCTGCTTATCCTCGACGAACCGTTCTCGGGACTCGATCCCGTCAATGTGGAATTTATGATCGACGTGCTCTCTGAATTTAGGCAGAGCAGCAAGACCGTGATCTTCTCGACGCATTTGATGGAAACGGCCGAGCGGCTCTGCCACGACATTCTGCTCGTCAATAAAGGCAGAAAGGTCGTATCGGGCAGCCTGCGAGAGGTTAAGGAAAGCTTCGGGCGTGACCGCCTCGCGATCCGAGTCGAAGGCGGCACGCAGTTAATCGAGGACTTCCACGGCATCGAGAGCATCGCCGAAAAGGCTGATGAGAAGATCTTGGATCTTGCTCCCGAAGCCGATCCGCAAGAACTCTTGCAGCGGCTTGTCGCCGCCGGCGTGAAGGTTACGAAGTTCGAATACGTCGAGCCGACACTCAACGATATTTTTATCGAGCAGATCGGAGGCGCAAAATGAGAAAGTTCTTCGCCGTCGTTAAACACGAATATCGCAAGGTCGTGCTTAGATGGTCTTTCGTTATCGGCACGCTCCTTTTTCCGCTTCTCGGTGCGGGATTCGCGGTTGTTCCGGCTCTCATTTTCTCGCTCAAGGGCGAGGCGACGCGTATCGTTATCGTCGATCAGGCGGGCAAGATCGGCCCTCGGATCCGCAGCAACCTTTCACCCGAGAAGCTCGCGCAAAAGCAATCTGAAGCTCTTAAGAACACATCGTTCGAGCCGAACGTCGGCCCGAAGAATTCGACCGAATCGCTAAAGGGCATCTCGGAAGGTTTCGTCTTCGTGCCCTTTGAGACCGTGGGTAAGACCGAGGAACAGATCCGCTCGGAGTTGAATTCTCTTGCTGCGGAAAAGGAGATCGACGCGTACTTGCTCGTGCCGCAGCAAGCGGGAGGAAAGTTCGAATTCTTGTCGCGTAAGGCGGGTGATTTTGTTGCGGCCGGACTGATCGAAGACGCAGTAAATGACGCTGTGCGCGCCGAGCGCTTGACCGAAGCGAACATCAGCGAAACCACGCTTCGCCAGATCAATCAGAAAGCCGAGATCGAAACAAAGGCTATCGACGAACACGGCCGCGAAAAGAATTCCGACGCGTTGCTTGCGGCATCATTCGTGATCGGGCTGATGATCTATATTTCGCTCACGATCTACGGCCAGGTAATCCTCGGCGCAGTTGTCGAGGAGAAGGAAACCCGTATCGCCGAGATATTATTTTCGAGCGCGAAGCCGTTTGAGCTGATGCTGGGCAAACTCGTTGGCGTCGGCCTCGCCGGCCTTACGCAGCTCGGCATTTGGGTTACGTCGCTCGCGCTTCTGGTCGGATTCCTGATGCTGCAAACCGACCTTGCGCCGTTCCTTGCCGGCGCGCCGCATATCACGCCGTTGATGGTGGTCTATTTCCTACTTTTTTTCCTGCTCGGATATTTTCTGTTCGCCTCGATTTTTGCTCTTATCGGTTCGATGGTGACGACCGTGCAGGAAGGCGGCCAATTCGCCTTTCCGCCGATAATGCTGATGCTCATCGGATTCTATTTCAGCTTTGCGGTAATTCGCGATCCTAGCTCGCCGCTGTCGTTCTGGGTCTCGATCGCTCCGTTCTGGGCGCCTATCACAATGCCGGTCCGCATACTCGCTGAGACGCCGCCGTTCTGGCAGATCGCGCTCTCGATATCTGTAAACGCGATCGCGATCTGTGGTATGGTTTGGTTATGCGCAAGAGTTTATAGGGTCGGGATGCTGATGTACGGCAAACGTGCGACGCTGCCCGAAGTTTGGAAATGGATACGCGAATCTTAATGGAGAAATGGAGGTAACTTTATGTTCGGAGAAATTATCGGTGGTCTTATCGTCGGCGTCATCGCAAGGCTCATTATGCCGGGCAAGGAAGCCTTTCCGGATGGCATTGTCGGCTGGATCTTGACCGCTCTTCTTGGCATTGTCGGTGCGGTCATCGGCGGCTTTGTCGCAAGAGCATTGTGGGCCGGCGATAGTTATGCGGCCGGCTGGATAATGTCGATCCTCGGCGCGATCATTCTTCTCGTGATCGTTAGAATGATCTTCGGCACGAAGAAAATTTAGCCGACTTATCTACGCCGGAAATTCCTAGACCGGTTCCTCAGTTCGAGGTTTCCGGTCTTTGGAGCTCTTTTGAATTAGATCGAAAGGCTAGCCGCACACGCA
>DAORTR010000081.1:0-11704 GCA_035432765.1 Pyrinomonadaceae bacterium | reverse complement strand
TTTCCGATAAGATGCTTTCAAAGAACTTTGCTTTTTGGATAACTACTACGACCCGTCGCTAGTTCGGCGGGACATATTGGGTGTGAAACGATCACCCGCAGCAAAGTCGCTCTTATAGGATCCGATCATTTTAGTAGTAGGAAGTTGTTAATTGGCAATTGCCAGATTGTTAGTTGGTAGATCCCCGGGCGGCTTTTAGGGTCGCGTCGGTCATTTTCGAACCAATTTGCAAGGACAAGATGTGCAATTAACAATAGTATGAGCGAACTGAACATAAAATTTGGCGAAATCTCGCGCGCGATACCTGCGCCGGCGACGGTCCTCGATGCCATCAAAGCATTTGATCGCGACGTTTTAAAGATGACGCTTGCCGCGAAGGTCAACGGCGAGGAAGTCGATCTGAACCGAGAACTTGTTGCATCGGATGAGGTCATTTCCATCGAACCGATCACGAATGATTCTCGTAACGGATTGGAGGTCATACGCCACTCGACCGCTCATTTGCTCGCTGCTGCACTTCTTGAGCTATTTCCGGGCACGAAGCTCGGTATCGGCCCCGCTCTGCTTGACGATCCGCGATACGGCTTCTATTACGATGTTATCGCTCCGCGCAATCTAACGACGGACGACCTTCCCGTGATCGAAAAGAAGATGCGTGAGATGGCCAAGCGCGATCTCAAATACCGACGCGAAGTTGTCGATAAGGCTGAGATATTGAAGATCTTCGCGGACCGCGAAGAGCCACTCAAGTGCGAACTCATCAGCGAAAAGGCTGACGATACCGCAACGATATACTACATCGACGGTTCGCCGTTCATTGATTTCTGCCTCGGCCCGCACGTCCAGCACACGGGAAAACTCAAAGCGTTCAAGCTCCTGACGATCGCCGGCGCTTATTGGCGCGGCGACTCCGAGCGTGAGCAGATGCAGCGGATATACGGAACTGCCTTTCCGACGCAAGCTGATCTGGACGCGTGGCTCAAGCAGCGTGAAGAGGCCGAAAAACGCGATCACCGCAAACTCGGCCGCGAACTGGATCTTTTCTCGATCGACGACGAGTATGGCCAAGGACTGATACTTTGGCATCCGAAAGGCGGCATCGTTCGCAACGAGATGGAGCGGCTTCTTAAGGAAGAGCTCGAACGGCGCGGCTACAGTTTTGTTTACACGCCGCATATCGCAAAACGCGAACTTTGGGTCAAGAGCGGACACGAGGGCAATTATTCCGATTCGATGTACGCCCCGACGCGTATCGAGGACGAGGAATATCGGCTCAAGCCGATGAATTGCCCGTTCCACATCGGCATATATAAGTCCAGTCAACGCTCATACCGCGATCTGCCGCAGCGTTATTCCGAAATGGGCACGGTCTATCGCGCCGAGCTTTCCGGCACGCTGCACGG
Organism: Pyrinomonadaceae bacterium; assembly: GCA_035432765.1. GTDB lineage: Bacteria > Acidobacteriota > Blastocatellia > Pyrinomonadales > Pyrinomonadaceae > OLB17. The sequence goes on along the minus strand of DAORTR010000081.1, from coordinate 10,301 downwards.
CCTGATGCGCGTTCGCGGTTTTACGGTCGATGACGCTCATCTTTTTGTACGTCCGGATCAAGTACAGGTCGAGGTCGCAGATTGTCTTGACTTTGCGATAAAGGTCCTCGATATTTATGGGTTCGATAAGGTAAGGTTCGAGCTTTCCGTGCGCGGTGCGGCAGAGAACAAAGGTTATCTCGGTTCGGACGAAGATTGGCACTCGGCAGAAGATCAGCTTGCGGCCGCTCTCGACGGACGCGGCATTTCATACGAACGCATTGAAGGCGAAGCTGCTTTTTACGGTCCGAAGATCGATATCAAGATCGAAGATGCTATCGGCAGGATCTGGCAGTTGGGGACGATACAGCTCGATTGGAATTTGCCCGAGCGGTTCGAGCTCGAATATACGGGCGAGGACAATCAGAAACATCGGCCGATAATGATCCACCGAGCGCTATTCGGCTCGATCGAGAGATTCTTCGGCGTGCTTATCGAACATTACGCCGGAGCGTTCCCATTATGGCTTGCGCCCGTGCAGGTCGCGGTATTGCCGATCACCGACCGCATAAACGATTATGCGTCGGAGATCGCAGACACGCTCCGCAGCAAGGGCTTTCGTGTAGAATTGAATTCCCGCAGTGACAAGATCGGAGCGAAGATCCGCGACGCTCAGCTGCAAAAGATACCGTATATGCTTATCCTCGGGGATAAGGAGTTTGAAGAGAAACAGGTCGCGGTGCGCGACCGTAAGATAGGCGACCTCGGTGCCGTATCGCTTGATGAGTTCATCGCAAAGATCGATGAAGAGCGCACGAACCGCAGCCGCTAGGACCTAAACATTCAGGAGGCATTATCGCAAGAAGATTTGGTGGAAATAGATTCAAGCCGCGGTTTCGTGAGCCGCAGCACCGGACGAACGAACGCATCCGCGTTCCATCGGTTCGCGTAGTCCTCGAAGACGGCGGAACGCTTGGCCTTATGGATACGCGCGACGCTATTCAAGAGGCACGGAATCGCGGGCTCGACCTTGTCGAGATCGCGTCCAACGCGAAACCGCCGGTTTGTAAGATCATCGACTACGGCAAATTCCTTTATGAGCAAAAGAAAAAGGCTCATGAAGCGAAGAAGAAACAGGTTACGGTGCAGGTCAAAGAGATCAAATTCCGCCCCGGAACTGATGACCACGATTACGAATATCGTCGCGACAATGCCAAGCGTTGGCTCTCAGAAGGCGACAAAGTTCGGGCGGCCATCGCATTCCGCGGACGCGAAATGACGCACCGCGAACTTGGAGCTAAGATCCTCGCCCGGCTGACAACCGAGCTTGCGGAATTCAGCGATATCGAGGTCGCGCCAAAGATGGAAGGTTATCAGATGTTCACGATCCTTTCGCCGAAAAAGAGCAAGGCAGTCGTCACCAAACATTCATCCGTCGCCCCAAATAAGACGGACGAACCTGAAAAGCCAAAGAAGGCGGCAAAACCCGCTCCTGCTAAGGCCGAAAAGGTCAAAACAGGCGATGACGAGGACGATATCTTTTAGATTTTTATTGTAAGGAGTTAGATTTTTATGCCGAAACTTAAGACACACAAAGGCGCAGCAAAGCGTTTTCGCTCGACAGCATCGGGCAAATTCAAACGCGGCCACAGCCACGCGCGTCATATCTTGACCAAGAAGACGAATAAGAGGAAACGCAATCTAGACATCGACGTGCTTGTTTCCGAAGGCGACCAGAAGCGCGTTGAGAAGATGCTTCCCTACGGCCGCGACTAGAATTTTGCAGCGTTCAAGCGGGCGATTCGCCCTTAACGCTGGATCGAGTTTTTTAGACATCGGAAGCAGGAACATTATAGCGAATGTAGGCGGATCAAAGATTTCGCACTTCGCATTCCGTATTCCGCATTTGGAGGAATTATGCCAAGAGCAAAACGTGGTAATAAGCGTACCGAAAAACGCAAAAAGATATTAGCTTTAGCCAAAGGCTATCGCGGAACAAAATCAAAACTTTATCGCTCGGCGAAAGAATCTGTCGAGCGGGCATTGAATTTCGCCTATACCGGCCGAAAGCTTAAGAAGCGTGACTTTCGTAAACTGTGGATCGTCCGCATCAACGCGGCTTGCCGTCTGAACGACATCAAATATTCGCAGTTCATTCACGGCCTGAACCTCGCCGAGGTCGAACTCGACCGCAAAGTTCTTGCAGACATGGCCGTCAAGCAACCCGAAGCCTTCGCCGCCGTCGTCGGTCAGGCGAAAGAAGCGATCTCCAACAAGCAGCAAGCCGCTGCTTAGATCGTTGAATATTGATCGAGCGAGTGTCGAAAACGGCACTCGCTTTTTTATATTCCCAACGATGCTTTTGATTCGGCGAAGGCTTGGATCGCGAAGTCCAGATCTTCTTTCGAGTGGGCCGCACTTACTTGTGTTCTGATGCGAGCTTTGCCTTTCGGAACAACCGGGAATGAAAATGGGATCACATACACGCCTTTTTCGAGCATCTTTTCAGCCATCTTGACTGCGGGTTCTGCTTCGCCGAACATCACCGGCACGATCGGGTGTTCGCCAGGCAGGACATCTAGCCCGACCGACACGATCTTTTCTCGAAAATACTTTGTGTTATCCATCAAGCGGTCTCGTAATTCCGTCGAAGCCATTAGGTTATCTATCGCTGCTATTGATGCCGCGACTATCGGCGGTGCGACCGAGTTTGAGAAAAGATACGGACGCGAACGCTGTCTCAGCAGTTCGATCATCTCTTTCTTTCCGCTCGTGTAACCACCGCTGGCACCGCCGAGGGCTTTGCCGAGTGTGCCTGTGATCACGTCGATGCGGTCGATGACGTTGTGATGTTCGTGGACGCCGCGGCCGGTCTTGCCCATGAATCCTACCGCATGCGAATCGTCAACCATCACAAGTGCGTCGTGTTTTTCGGCAAGGTCGCATATTTCGTCGAGCTTCGCGATGTAGCCATCCATCGAAAAAACGCCGTCGGTAGCGATCATCTTGAAGCGTGCGGACTTCGCTTCGACGAGTTTGGCTTCGAGGTCTTGCATATCGCTATTCTTGTAGCGATATCGCGCGGCCTTGCACAATCTGACGCCGTCGATGATGCTCGCGTGGTTGAGTTCATCGGAAATGATCGCGTCTTCTTCCGCGAGAAGCGTTTCGAACAAACCGCCGTTCGCATCGAAACACGACGTGTAAAGGATCGTGTCCTCAGTCCCGAGAAACTCGCTGATCTTGCGTTCCAGCTCTTTGTGAATGGCCTGCGTCCCGCAGATAAATCGGACACTCGACAGGCCGTAGCCCCATTCGTCTAGGCTTTTGCGTGCGGCATCGATCACGATCGGGTCATCCGACAAGCCTAAGTAGTTATTCGCGCACATATTGAGCACTTCGCGACCGCCCACGCTGATCCGCGCATCCTGCGGCCCGTCGATCACACGCTCCGATTTATAAAGCCCCGCGTCCCTGATCTCATCGATCGTGCTCTGTAGATGTTGTTTGAAATTTGAATACATAAGCTTTGTATATCTAGATCTTTCTGGAAACTAGAGATCCCTCCGTAAAGTTGCCCGATACGCAAGGGGCATCAAATCCAACTCAGTCGCAAATTCAGACGAATCATAAAAGTGGAGCCTCGGAGACGGCGTGAGTGCGGCGGTGATGACACACAGCACAAAGTCCACGTCGCTTTCGGCTTGGCGTACCTCGCCGGCAGTGATGATGAAGGCAACTACGTCCCCCTGCACACCCTTTACCTCGACGTGTTTCTCTTGGAGCGTCCGTTTACAAAGCAGGTCATAGCCACATTTTTCAGCTTCAACCGACTTAACAGTCCACCCCTCATCTACATACCACTCGGTAACGACCTTAATTGCAGCCTTCTCGACTCTTCGATTCGTTTCGGGGTCACCAAATCCTGCTCCGTTTGATGTTTTACGTGGCTTGAAGTCGTCTTTAGAAACTCCCGCCAAACGATCCAGAATCGCATCATCACCATCTTCGACATGCACGAGATCATGGGCATACAGCTCTAGTAAGGAGCTGTCCTCATCGGTCAACGGCCGACCCGATCGTAAGGCGATTCCAATTTTCGGACCCGTGGCAGTAATCTGACGGCCGCCCCTAAACTGTAACTGATGCAGCAGTGGCGTCAGGTCTGATTGCCCTTGGACTATGAATGTTTCGCTTTGCGTCGGATCGCCTCGGAAACCTTTGGACCGATCAAAATCAGACCTTATATATTTCTCCTGAACAACAAGGCGCTTGACTAAGCGCCACTCGGTAGGCGCCTGCTCTCCACCTGACGCAATAGCCCACAGCGTGTCGCCTGGTACAACGTTATTCCAATACTGATGGTTTGTGTGCCAAAGAAAGTCAGGCTGGCCAATCAAACCATTAGGATGTTCATCCCAAAATACTTTCCAATAAACTAAATAATCGGCCATTTGATCCTCCGACTACGGTGTTGGTGGCTCCGATTTCTTCGGCGGTTTTTCGATGTGGCTGGTTGATGTCCAGCCGGCGAGTTTGCCTACGTCGTTTTTGTAGACATTGCGGACGATGCCGTCGAGGATGCGGCGGGCGACCATGCCGCGGCTGATGGCTTCGCCGATCTCGGCGTTGGCATCAATTTGTTCAAAAAACTTCATAGAGTTCTCTCGCTCCAGTAAAACGGCTCGCGGTTTGAACCTTTCCCGACCGAACCTCTTCAACACGCCGCTCGGCTTCGATCTTCCAGAGTTCATCTATCTCTTCTTGACGCGGATCATTTTGTTTGAATGAACTGCGGCAGAACCGCGACTTATATCTCCTCGAAATTCAAAACGACCTTGCCGCAATGGCCTTCGCGGATGGCGGCGAAGCCTTGCTCGAAGTCTTTGTAGGAATAGCGATGCGTGATAACGGGTTTGATATCGACGCCGGCTTCGAGGAGGTTGGACATTTGGTACCAGGTTTCGTACATCTGGCGGCCGTAGATGCCTTTGATGGTGATCATATTGAAGATGACCGTCTTCCAATCGATCGGGAACTGTTCAGCCGGAATGCCAAGCATTGCGATGCGGCCGCCATGGAACATATTGTCGATCATATCTTTGAACGCAGTCGGAACGCCCGACATCTCAAAGCCGACATCGAAACCCTCTTTCATTCCGAGTTCTTCCTGGACGTCCTTTATAGAACGCTTCGAGACGTTAACGGCGACGGTGACGTTGTCCATTTTACGCGCGAGGTCGAGGCGAAATTCGTTGATGTCGGCGATCACGATATTGCGGGCACCCGCGTGTTTGGCGACCGCGGCGGCCATGATGCCGATCGGGCCGGCTCCCGTGATAAGCACGTCTTCGCCGAACACTTCGAATTCGAGCGCGGTGTGGACAGCGTTGCCGAACGGGTCGAAGATCGCTGCGATGTCGAGATCGATGCCGGGTTTGTGCTTCCAGATATTGGTGTAAGGAACGGCGATGAACTCGGCGAATCCGCCGTTGGTGTTGACGCCGACGCCGCGTGTGTTCGCGCACAAAGCACGCTTGCCCGCCATGCAGTTGCGACAGCGTCCGCAAACAAGATGGCCTTCGACGCTGACCATGTCGCCGACAGTAAAATCAACGACGTTGGAACCGACTTCGACGATCTCGCCGACGAATTCGTGTCCGATGGTGGTCGGCACCTTGATTGTAGTTTGGGCCCACGCGTCCCAATTATAGATGTGCAGATCCGTGCCGCAAATTCCGCCGCGTTTGACGCGGATCATTACGTCATTGATGGTCAGCGTCGGCTCGGGAACGTCCTCTATCCAAAGTCCGGGCTCGGCTTTACTTTTTACTATTGCTTTCATTTTGGGATCTCACAACAATGATATTTTGTGCTAGTTCCCGATGATACCAAAGTTGTCTGCACGGAACGAAGTGCAGATCGATACGCCGCGGCTGCACCCATATTTACGCTTTGGGGCGATTATTGCTAATATATTCTGTTTTCAGCGTCTTATGCTCCCATTACGCTGGACGCGACACTCTATATGATCGAAGAAAGAGCGACGGTAGAAGCTGCGAAAGCGGCATTCGACAGCGAATTCGAAAACTTTGACGGCAGCGCGCCGAACGGCGACACCGCCGCATTATTAAACGAGGTTGGCAACTTACGCGTCCGCCATACGGGCAAGAAGAGTTTGCTTGCTGAGGCAAAGAAGCTGATCGGCAGGGTCTCCGCGGATAAAAGGGGCGAATTCGGCCAGTTCGTCCAGTCGGTCGAACGCTCGATCGTCGAGCGTCTCGATGCTGCGGAAAGTCGCCTGAAGGCCGCTGTTCTCGAGGCAAAGACCGAAGCGGAACGTATTGACGTAACGCTTCCCGGGCGACGCGTGAAACGCGGCAATCTTCACCCGATCACGATCGTTCGCCAGCGGATCGAAGAGATCTTCGTCTCGATGGGATATTCGATCGAGGACGACCGGGAGATCGAGACGGACTATTATAATTTCGACGCGTTGAACATCCCCGAAGGTCATCCGGCGCGCGAATCGCAGGACACGTTCTACACTACCGACGGGTTTGCGCTGCGCTCGCAGACCTCGACCGTGCAGATACGCGCGATGGAACGCCGAGGCGTGCCGATCCGGATCATCGCTCCGGGCAAGGTTTTTCGTCGCGATACGCCCGATATGACTCACGTGCCGATGTTCCACCAGATCGAGGGCCTCTGTGTCGATAAAGGCATCACGATGGCACATTTGAAGGGCACCGTGACCGAGTGGCTCAAACGCCTGTTCGGCGAGGACACGATCACGCGCTTTCGCCCGTCGTACTTCCCTTTCACGGAGCCATCGGCGGAGTTCGACTTTTCGTGCTTCAAATGCCACGGAACGGGCAAGTTCAATGGCGAACGTTGCCGCCCATGCAAAGGTTCCGGTTGGATCGAGCTCGGCGGTTCCGGAATGGTGCACCCTAACGTCTTGAAAGCCGTCGGTGTTGATCCAACCGTCTATTCGGGCTTTGCTTTCGGATTCGGCCTCGAACGAATGGCCGCTCTTATGTACTCGATCGACGACATTCGGCACCTTTTCGAAAATGATGTGCGGTTTTTGGAGCAGTTTGTGTAGGATGTATCGCGGAGGCTAGACGGTGACCACGCTTGAGCTACTCATCCAAGAAAATATCCGCCGCTTCTCACAAGAGAACCAGCGGATGCCAAGAATTAGACACTCTAGTCGCTTGAACCGATTCTCGTAAATCAATGAACATTAGTTACAACTGGTTAAAGGACCTTATCGACCTCGACTTAACTGCCGAGGAGACTGCAGCGGCCTTGACGCGGGTCGGCCTTGCGGTCGAAGGGTTGGAGCGTCATGGCTCCGACACGATCTTTGACGTGGACATCACGTCTAACCGACCGGATTGCCTCTCGCATCTCGGTGTCGCGCGCGAATTAGCAGCAGCGACGGGCAAGTCTCTACACGTATTCGAACCGGAACCGGAGATCCCAATGCCGCCCGTGCTTGCACACGATACCGTTCGCATCGACGATCCGACACGATGTTATCGTTTCACCGCCCGTATCATTCGGGGCGTCAAGGTTGGGCCATCACCCGATTGGCTTGTCGAACGCCTCGAAGCGCTCGGCGAGCGTTCGATCAACAACGTGGCTGACGTAACGAACTACGTAATGCTCGAACTCGGACAGCCGATGCACTCATTCGACTTCGATAAACTCGCAGGCGACCGCATCATCGTGCGCCGTGCCAAATCGGGCGAGACGATGGTGACGCTCGACGACATTGAACGCAAGTTCGACGAATCGATGCTGGTAGTTTGTGATGCAGAGAAGCCTGTCGCGATCGGCGGCGTTATGGGCGGTCGTGACACCGGCATTTCAGATTCGACGGTGAATGTGCTTCTCGAAGTTGCGTATTTCCGGCCGGATTCCGTACGGACGCTGGCACGCCAACTTGGAATGGCGAGCGAGGCGAGCTATCGCTTCGAACGCGGCGTAGATATCGACAACATCGTACGGGCGTCGCAGCGTGCTGCAAACTTGATCGTTGAGCTTGCGGGCGGTCAACCGGGCGAGTTCATCGACATTTTTCCAACGCCGATCCATCGTTCTGAGATCGAGTGCGCTGATATCTCCGCCGCAACCATCCGTTTGACCGGGCTCGAAGTTGCCGATTCTGACGCAGTCGCGACCCTCGATATGCTGGGCATTCAAAGCAAAGAGGAAAATGGGACGCGCGTCTATTCCGCACCGCCATGGCGTTATGACATTACTCTCGAAGAGGACCTTGTCGAGGAGGTCGCACGCCTCGCAGGTTACGAGAACATCAAGGAAGAACTTCCGCCGGCGCGCAGTGCGGGTGAATTCCAGACCGGCGAGCCGCGAAAGGCTGCGATCCGGACATATTTGAGGGACCTCGGCTACAGCGAGGCTATTTCCTACAGCTTTATTGATACTGCTTGGGACGACGCGTTCGAGCCGGTTCCGGCTTTGAAGCTAGAGGCCGCTGCAGAGCCTGTTACACTGCGTCATTCTGTGATCGAGAATGCCGTCCGGATGCGCCAGACGGCCTTGCCGGGCCTGCTTGACGCAATAAGACTCAACAATAATCATCAGATCCGCGACGTAAAATTATTTGAGATCGGTAAGGGTTTTGTTACGCAAAAGCCCGGCGATCTGCCGACCGAACGCGAATTGATCGCGTTTGCTGCCTCGGGAGGCGAAGTTTTCGCGGATCGGGTCGATCCCGAAAGGCAGTTGGATTTCTTCGATATCAAAGGCGCCGTCGAAGCGGCTTTCGAGGCCGCAGGCGTTGCGAACGCAGAATTCAAAGCGGTCGATGTGAAGCATCTTCGAGCGGGACAATCCGCATCTATCACGCTCGACGGCGCAACCGTCGGCTCTGTCGGAAGGCTTTCTGAGGAGATCGCACAAAGATACAAATTCCGACAGTCGGTGTATGTTGGCGAACTCGATCTGACTAGCGCTCTCGCGGCAAAAAGAACAACTTCGAACTACACGCCGATCGCAAAATTCCCTTCGGTTCGGCGCGACGTTACGTTCGAGGTCGGTCGTACGCTGTCGGTTGCGGATATTCTCCGAGTAGGTCGCTCAGCAAGAGAAGATCTGATCAAAAGCGTCGGCCTTGTTTCGGTGTTTGAAGGCGGCACTCTTCCCACAGGAAGACGTGCGGTATCGATCCGCGTCGAGTACCGGAGCGACGCGAAGACGCTTGCCGAAGAAGAAGTCGAGTACGCTCATTCACGTTTTCTTGCGCGTCTGGACAGCGAACTTGGAGTACGTCCGAGAAAATAGCATTTCTTTTATGCCGTAGCTTGAAGTTCGCGGCGTTTCGTTCAATAATCAAACACCACGAACTTCTCGCGGCAATAATTTTGGAGTCCCAATTAGATGAACGGCCTGTCAGGAATGGAAAAATTCTCGCATCTCGAGGATAAGATCTACTTAACTATCGAGCTTGTTAAGAAGCTTCGAGAAGAGAACGAGCGTCTCGAAAGTGAAGTCTCGCGACTCCGGACGGAGCTTTCAATGGCGGCCACCGGTGATGGCGTCGGTGGAGAAAAGGTGAACGAACTCTTGGGCGAACGCGAGGCGATCCAGGCCAAGGTCGAGGCAATGCTCGATGCTCTTGCGGAGATCGATCCAGAGATAGCGACGGCCGTTGCCGGCTGATCAAGTTATGAACGAAGATACGACATCGACAATGCGTGTCGAGATCTACAATCAAGCCTACAGCATTCGCTCGGACGGCGATAACACGTATATCAACGATCTCGCCGCCTACGTCGATCGAAAAATGCGCGAGATATCTTCCGGCACAATGACCGTGGATTCGCTAAAGGTCGCGATCCTTGCCGCCCTTCATATCGCGGATGAACTCCATCAGATCCAAGACAATCAGCGGCAGGCCGACGGGCAACTCGGTAGCCGAAGTTCTGAATGCAGCGAAATGCTCGACCGCGTTTTGAAGAATCGATTTCAAGCCTCCTGATCGGCCTTCCGTGAACGGCCGAAAACTCTCCCCTTCAACGCAAAATTCTTGTATCGATCCGGTCCCGGTGTGCTAAAATCTCCTCAGGCGAAAGAAGTTTACTGCCTTGTTCGTACCCGGCGAAACTACAGTTGAGCCAACATTTGAATACCGGGAGGCAAGATGCCGTGTCCAGTGCGTGCTTTTACGAAAGCTAACGCCGGAGGGCCGGCTGCAAGAGGATCTTCATCGAAGATTCTCGAATGCCGCCCACCTGTAACATACAGGTTCAATTCAACTCGCTAGAACGGCAAGGCGGTTATCCTTCGCC
>DAORTR010000080.1:0-11975 GCA_035432765.1 Pyrinomonadaceae bacterium | reverse complement strand
GCGGCGGAGATGCGCGGCTGTTCGGGGTCGAGTTCCCAGACGTGAAAATAGCTTACAAAAGGCTCGGCGGTCGTCTCGCTCCACGCACGGACAGCGTGCCGCATCAGCGTGTATGGTATCTGGCGAAAATAATTGCCGCCGGATATCGGCAAGAGTCCGACGCCGATATTTCGCGTCGAATACGGGAACTCCCAGATGCCGCCGCTCTCGCCATCGAGGTGGTGCGCGGCGCGCTTCCTGGCCTCGACGCCGCGGGTCGGCATAAAGGACGCGTCGTATTCATAGCCAGCGTCGGAGAGTGCGTTGATGATCCATTCGTCGCGTCCGTAATGCAGCTTTTCCGCCGAACGGTATCCGACAATTCTTTTGCCCGACGCCTCCGAGAGCACACTCGCGGAGCGTTCGAGGTCGATGCGAAATTCTTCCGGCGAAAGCTGCCTGACAGAGCGGTGATAGTACCCGCGGCTTGCGACCTCGTGGCCGCGTCGGGCGATCTCGCGGACAAGATCGGGATTCTGCTCAGCGATCCAGCCTAGGACAAAGAACGTCGCCTTTGCGTCGAATTCGTCGAGAAGGTCGAGCGCCTTCAACGTATTCTGCTCGTACCGCGGTTCGAAGTGCTCCCAATTCCTCTGCTGTATCAGCGTCTCGAACGCGCCGACATGGAAATAGTCCTCGACGAGCACCGTCAAAAGATGCCTCGGTCTTGAAATTTTTACGTCGAGATCGTTCACAGCGATACAGTTCGTGCCAATTTAAGTTCGGCCCTCGCGAAAAAATGCGACTGAAGAGCCTCAACGATCTTGCGCGAGGCCGTTCCGTCGCCGAATGGATTCGGTATCTGCTTTACGGAATCGATCCACGCAGGATCGGCATAATTTTCTTCGAGAAGTTCTTGCAGTCTCTTGGGGTCGCCGCCGACGAGCTTTGAAACACCCGCCGCGATGCCTTCGGGCCGCTCGGTATTCTCACGCAGGACAAAGAGCGGTTTTCCGAGGCTCGGAGCTTCTTCCTGCACGCCGCCCGAATCGGACACGACGAGCCAAGACGCCTTCATAAGGGCTAAGAAGTCGGAATGATCTAGCGGTTCCAGCAAATGGACGCGGTTGCAGCCCGCTAAGATCGCCTCCGTCGCGCTTCTTACATTCGGATTCGGATGCACGGGAAAAATGAGCGAAACGTCGTCGTGTCGCTCGACGAAACGGGCAAGCACATCGAGGTTCTTGCTCATTGCATCGCCAAAGCTCTCGCGGCGATGCGTCGTCAGCAGAATGCGGCGTTGGCCGGCCGTCTTCGCGATCAATTCGGTGATGCCGTCGCTCACACGAAGCTGCTTCAGCATAGAATCGAGCGAATCGACCACGGTATTTCCCGTTACAAATATTTCCGCGTCAGTGACGCCTTCGTCCAGCAAATTCTGCCGATTTTGCTCGGTCGCAGCGAAGTGGAACGCCGCGATCTGCGTGATCAGCCTGCGGTTAGCCTCTTCGGGGAAAGGGCTCGTGATGTCGCCCGAACGCAGGCCGGCTTCGACATGGCCGACCGGGATCTTTCGGTTAAAAGCGGCGAGCGCGCCGGCAAGCGTCGTCGTCGTATCTCCTTGTACGAGAACGACATTCGGCCTTTGATCGACGAGAATACGGTCGAGTCCCGCGATGGCGTTCGCCAGAACGTCGTTCGGCGATTGATCGCGTTTCATCACGTCAAGATCGATATCGACGTCAATATTCAGACTCTTTAGGAATGGAGCGAGAAGGTCCTTGTGTTGGCTCGAAGAAACGACAAGCGGATGGCATTTTCGCAGCTTGAGTTCTGCGATCACCGGCGCGAGCTTGATCAATTCCGGTCTTGTGCCGAACAAAACAAGTGCCTTTAGGCCAAGCCGCGGTCGCGAATGGCCGTTTCCGAGCAATGTGTCGAGAGAATCCATCATTTTGTCGTGCTTGGGCGGCAAGAAACGCAAATTCCGTCCGCTCGATTAAAGGCTCAATCACGCCAAGTTTCCTAACTTTTAACCGCTTTTCCTCAACTTCTGCGTTGTCGGATGCAAACCTCTCTGTGCGAAAATGCATCTATAAGACGAAGCAAGGGATACAAATTATGAGATTTGCGAAGGCGGCAGGAACTATTTTTCTGGCTCTGGCATTTTCGGCGGTTGGAATGGCACAGGAGTCGGCGGTCGTGCCGACAGACCTCAGTCAGGCGAGGATCGACGAGATCATCAAGAAGGTGGCCGAGAACGAAGGCCTTTTCCGCTCGGCGCTGACGGATTACGTGTTCAACCGAAAGGCGACGGTGCAGACGATCGGGCTTGGCGGCCAAGTTTCGGGGACGTTTCGACGCGATTCATTTATGACGTTCGGCTCGGACGGCGGCCGTTTTGAGAAGGTGCTTTATGCCCCGATCGCGACCACTCCGCCCGGATTTGTAACGCCCGAGGATCTCGAAGATCTCGGCGGCGTAAATCCTTTCGCGCTCGAGCCTTCGTCCATCTCGCATTACAATTTCCGATTCGCGGGCACGGAACACATCGACGAACTCGATCTTTATGTCTTTGACGTGTTGCCGAAAGAGATACCGAATCCGAAGAAGACAAAACTCCGGCTCTTTACGGGCCGAATTTGGGTCGATAAGACCGATCTGATGATCGTGCGGTCAAAGGGCAAGGCCGTGCCGGAGACGAAAGAGAATAAATTCCCGGTCGTGCTCACGACCCGTGCGCAGATCGACGGAAAGTATTGGTTCCCGGTCGATGCTCGCTCAGACGACGAGCTTGTTTTCGATAACGGCAATGTGATCAAGATACGGATGCGCGTTTCGTTCAGCGATTATCGGCAGGGACGCACGGATGTGATAATCAAGGACGATCCGGAGACGCCGGATGAGACGCCGCAGAAGCAGCCATAAGGCCGCTATTCTTTCGATAATTCTTTCGCGATCGCGGCACGCGTTTCCAGCAGCAGTTCAAGCGGAGTTACGGCTCCGCTTCTTTCTTTTACGGGGATCGGCGGCAGCAGAGCCATCTCGATCGTGCCTGCGTACGCGACGCCCGATCGCTTGCCCATCAACACGTCAGTGTTCTTGATCGCGACCGGAACGATGTCCGCATTAGTCTGAACGGCGAGATGAAAGGCGCCCTTCTTGAACGGCAGCAGTTGGCCGGGCAAGGCGCGCGTTCCCTCGACAAAGACGCCGAAAGAATAGCCCGCATCCATCACGCTGCGGGCCTTTTCCATTGATTCGCGAGCTTTTTCCGGGTTGCTCCTATCGATCGCGATGATATTCACGAACGACATTCCCTGGCCCATCACCGGCACTTTCAGCAGCTCCTTTTTAGCGACCAATCCGATCCGTTTTCCCGTAAATGCAAAGAGCGTCGCGGTGTCGAGATACGATCGATGATTCGAGGCGAAAATGTAAGACTTCGCCGGATCGAGATGCTCGGCGCCTGTAACTCGGACTTTTGCTCCGCAAGCCTTAAGCCATGTGCGCGCGCCGAAAAGAGCGAGCGGGTAGAACCAGATCCTGCGGTTAATGATCCACAGAAAAAGCAGCGACGGGATGCCGATCACGAGCAGCATCGAGCCTGCGGCGAACCAACACCACCAATAGCGGAGTTTGCCGAGTATCCGCGATCTGTGAGACTCTGGCAGAGGAAACTCAATCAATTTATTTTCGAGCGTCGGCATCGACCTTCAAGTCTAATGGCAAAGAGACAAAGTCCAAAGTCCGTCTTTCTGTGCGTGGCTGCGATCGTATCATTCGCGGCGGCAGGTTTTGCGCAGGTTCCGTCACCGAATTCCGTTCTCGGATTCACGCCGGGCGACGATCGTAAGGTCGCCGACTGGAAGCAGATCGTTGATTATTTTCAGAAGCTTGACCAGGCGAGCTCGCGCGTCTTGGTCAAGGATATCGGACGTTCGACGAACGGCGCGCCGCTCATCGTCGCCTTCATTTCCGACTCCGCGAATATAAAGAAGCTCGACAAATATCGGCAAATAAACGCGCGTCTTGCCGACCCACGGACAATATCGAGCGAAGAAGAGCTTAGCAAGCTCGTCAAAGACGGAAAGGCGATCGTCGCGATCTCGTGTTCGATCCATTCGACCGAGATCGTCGCATCGCAAATGTCGATGAATCTTGCCTTCGAACTTGCGACGGCGAAAGACCCAGCGACAAAAGAGATCCTCGACAACACGATCCTCCTGCTCATCCCGTCGCCGAATCCGGACGGCATCCAGATCGTTGCCGATTGGTACAAAAAGACGTTAGGAACAAAGAGCGAGGGCACCTCGCCGCCCGAACTATATCACCATTACGCGGGGCACGACGACAACCGCGATTGGTTTATGATGAATCTCGTCGAGACGCGTGCCGTAACGAAATTATTCTGGCAGGAGTGGTTCCCCGAGGTCGTCTATGACGTTCACCAACAAGGGCAAAATTCATCGCGATTCATCATCCCGCCGTTCTACGATCCGATAAATCCGCGAATCGCGCCGACGCTTCTGCGCGAGGTCGGACTCATCGGCTACAAGATGGCCGCCGACCTCGAAGCTCGCGGAATAAAAGGCGTGGCGACGAATTCGACCTACGACACATGGTGGCACGGCGGCTTTCGCTCGGCGCCGTACTACCACAATTCGATCGGCATTTTGAGCGAGGCCGCGAGCGTTCAATTGATGTCGCCGGTTACTGTCAAGCTTGAAGATCTGAAGCGAAGCCGCGGCGTTCGCGGCCTCGCCGACCTGACGACGCCGATGACGAATTATCCCGATCCGTGGCTCGGCGGCGAATGGCGCGCCGGCGACGTCAACCGCATCGAGATGATCGCATCGCGCGGCCTTCTGTCGCTCGCCGCGAAGTATCGCGAACGATACTTGCGAAATTTTTACGGACTCGGAAAGATGAATCTTGAGCCGAACGCAAGTGATCCTCAGGCGTTCTACATCTCGCGCGAGCAAACACAGCCGGAGACCGCGAACCGCTTTATCGAGATACTGCGTTGGCAGGGAATAGAGGTGCGTAAAGTCAGCGGCGAGTTTCCCGCATCGACCGACGAGGCGGGCAAGAACCCATCGGTACAAAAGACCGGCTGGATCGTTTTCGTCGATCAGCCTCAGCGAAATAACGTCTTAAGCCTTTTCGAGCGGCAAGAATATCCGCATCGCCTTCTCCCGAACGGCGACGCTGAAGTGCCCTACGATGTTGCGGGATGGACGCTGCCGCTTCAGATGGGCGTAAAATATTCACCGCTTTGGCGCATCGCGGACGTCGATAAATTGCGCGCGGATTCGAAACTCGTAGAACACTTCAACGACGTTCGCGACGACCTCGGCCTCGCCAAAGCCAAGGAGCCTTTTGCGAACATAGAAGATCCGCTTCGAACGTCGCCGCGTATCGGGCTCTATCGCGGCTTCACGGGATCGATGGACGAAGGCTGGACGCGGCTTGTTCTCGATACGTTCAGCATTCCGTCGTATCGAATTTCGAATGATCAGATGCGAGAGGGCAAGTTCGATTGTGGCGATAAAGGATGCGACTCGATAATTTTACCGTCAGACAGCGAGAATTCTATTATCAAAGGCTTGCCCGCGTCGCGTTACGCTCCGGAATTCGTGGGCGGCATCGGTGAGGCAGGCGTCGAAAATCTTAAGAAATTCGTCGAAGGCGGCGGACGCATTGTGTGTTTCGACCGCGGATGCGACCTCGTCGTCAACAAATTCGCCTTGCCTGTCAAAGATGCTCTCGCCGGCTTGAAACGCAGCGAATTTTACAATCCGGGCTCGATCGTAAAGCTCAACGTCGATACAGATACTAGGATCGGCCGGCATATTCCGAGCGAACTTCCGGCATATTTTGCCTCTAGTTCGGCATACGAGCTTCCCGAGGTTACGGACAAAATTCGCGTTATCGCACGTTATGCCGAAAACAACGCGTTGCTTTCCGGCTGGATGCTGGGCGAGAAATATCTGAACGGGAAAGCGGCCGTCGTCGAGGTCGAATACGGCAAAGGCTCCGTCGTGCTCTTCGGCTTTCGCCCGCAGCATCGAGGCCAGTCTTGGGCGACCTTCCCGCTGATCTTCAATTCACTCGAAAAGAACTGACAGCTCTATTTATTCGCGATCAGTCGGATATACAGTTGGTTGTTCGGCGGCTGCACGCCTTGCAATGCGACCTTGCCGCTGCGTTCGATAAAAGCAGGTCCGAGATATAGATGTTCACCGCCGATCTTTACGAGAGCTGAGCCGCTGCGGCCGAACCGAAGATCCGGTTTTCCGTTCGCCCAAAATCGCTGGACTCGCCCCGCGTTCGGGCCGGGAGGAAGTATTTGATAGCCGGTCACATAGAATTTGCCTGAGGGCTGGACCGTTATGAAGCCCATAAAGCTGAACGGCGGAAAATTAACAAACCCATTCGAACCGAACTCGGGGTCAGGCTGGCCGTTTTGGGACAGTTTTCGCATTTGCCCGTCCGTGATGACCAGCAAGCCGCCTTCAGCGGTTGCTCCAATGTCGGCCGCGAAATTTCCATCGATCTGCTGCTTTTCAAACTCGGTGTCGATCTGGCCCGTAGAAAGATACTCGAGCACCACTGCCCTCCGAACGTAGCCGCTCGGCGCGGCGGTATCCTTGACATTCGTATTGAACGCGGCGGCAACACGTCCTTTTGGCAGAAGGCTGATATGCGATGCATAAGATGCAATCCCGTTCGGCTCGTCCCCCAGGATCGTCTGCGTAAAGCCGCCGGTGCCGAACGTCGTATCAAGCGCCCCGCTCGGCGCAAACTTGATGAGCACTCCGCGCGCCTGTTTGTTGATGTGGTCGCTGCTTACGCTCGTTATTGCGGCTGCGAGCACCGATCCATCGCCGAGAATGGCGATCTCGCCCATCGATTCATCGGAAAATTGTCCGGTTTCTGCAGGCAGATCGTGGATCGCGAATCCATTCGTCCCGAAACTCGTGTCGAGAGATCCGTTTGAGTTCAACCGCGAGAGAAAAATGTCAGAAGGCGCGCCCGAAAACGTCGTTTGACCCGCGATAAGCAGTTTGCCGTCGGATAACTCGACGAGATCGGTCGGAAGGCAGCCTCCGCAGGGAATATTCACATAGCCGCTGCTGCCGAATCCTCCATCGCTCGTGCCGTCGTAACTGATCTTTTGCACGCCGATCCCATTGTTCGAGCTGCCGATCAGGATCAGCGACCCGTCGGAGAGTTGTTTCGTACGCGTCCCAAGCCCGATCCCGGCTCCCACGCCGACATACCCGACGCCGTTGAGTGTCGGATCGAGGCTGCCGACACGGTTATAGAAAAGCTGCGCGCTGACGGTCTGGCTCAGCCCAAGGACGACGATGAGTATCAGGGAACTTATTGTTAAGCGCATATGAGGCTTTAGAGAACGAAGAGGCACACGTGTCGCATTGGCTCCGCGAAGCGCCTTATATTATAAAACTGCGAATAGCCGTCCGATTCCTAGAATTAGGCTTGTGAGTGGAAACCCTGCGCGGACCCTCGTTGCCGAAAGCTAAAGGCTTTCGAGATATAATCGGTATCAGTTACTATTTAGTGATGACATGGCGTAGCATTTTCTCGGCCGTACTTTTTATCTGTCTCACGTCAGTATTTTCTTTTGCTACACCCGAATATTTCCGCTTGCCGTCCGAGCCGATGATCCGCATCGGGCTTGCGACGAGCGCGTCGAGCGTTTCGATCACTACGAGCGACAGTTCGCTGGTCGCGTTCAGTCCGGACGAAGCGAACCGCATTCTAGCGTCGAACCGCGTTTCGATATCGGCAAGGGCATACGACCCGCCGGAGATCGAGCAGTTCCGCATCGAATTTCAAAATTTACCGTCGCAGATGGATGCAAATTCGCTTGCGGACGACATACGCGAGGCGACGGGCGAATCCGCGCTCGCGAGCATAGACATCGCGACGAATACGTGGCGCGTTTGGGTCGGCGGGATAAAGGCGACCGAAGAAGATGCTCTTTTGCTCAAGCAGCAGCTTGCCGAAAAGGATCTTGACGATGCGGTCGTCGTCGCCGAAAAGAAACAGATCGTTTCGCCCGAAGCGGTCGCTCTATCAAGACAGGTCCGCGACGCAAAGAAGAGCGAGGTTCGCAGCCTTGTACGCACTACCGGTTCGGCGAAACTAGCGCCGGGCGAAACCGTCGATCCGAACCTTCGCGAAGTCATCGTCAGCGGCACGTCGGAAGAATCTAAATTCTCTTCGCTAAAGTCCGTTGCGTTCGGTTCGATCAACGAACGCTCGACGCCCGTTCGCTTGAACGGCAAGGCGTATCGCGGCAAGATCGAGGTCTTTGTGAATGCGTCAGGGCGACTCTCGGTCGTCAACGTCGTGCCGCTCGAAGACTATCTTCTCGGCGTTGTTCCGAGCGAACTCTCGCTTCCCGCGATCGAAGCGCAAAAGGCTCAGGCGGTTGCCGCACGCACCTACGCTATCGCGAATATTGGCGGCTACGGCACGAAAGGTTTCGATATGGTGCCAACAGTTTATTCGCAGGTTTACAAGGGCGTTTCGATCGAGACGGCGATGGGGACGCGGGCCGTACGCGAGACTCGCGGCGTGGTCGCGACCTATGACGGCAAGCCGATAATGGCGTATTTCACATCGACGTGCGGCGGGCGAACTGAGGATGGCAAGAATATTTTCGACAAGGATGAGCCGTATCTAAAGGGCGTCGAATGTTCGCTCGAAGGTCGTCGGCAGTTCGATCCTTTCACCATTCGAACCACGCGAAAACCCGCAAAGCTCCGGGATGCCGGCCACCTAGAACTCGCGCGTTTTATGTCGCGTCTTGCCTCCAACGGCTTTTATCTCTCGACCTCCGAGATGACTGACGATTGGTTCGATGCCGTGCCCGGCGAGAACGAAATGTCGAACTGGCTCAACCAGATCGCGACAAAGATGGGCAAACCATTCCCGAACGTTACGCGCGAGACCGCAAAGCCGCTCGAACTATCTTCGATCCTTGCTAAGATGTTTTACGAACCGCGTGTGAACGACGCGCTGCTTTCGGATTCGGATGTTTTTTATCAACTCACATTCGACGACGCGGCCGATGTGCCGAAAGAGAAGCGTGCGGACCTTGCCGCATTGCTACGCGACGGCTTGTTTCGCCTGCACCCGGACTTGACGCTCAAGCCCGCAAAACCGTTCACGCGGGCCGAATTCCTGAGCCTTATCGGTCAGATCTACACGAAGAAGAATTGGCTGCCTGACCTTCAAAAGGGAGCGGCAAAACCTTCGACGGACGGCAAGCTTATCATCGGTTCTGCCCGCAGTGCACGAACGCTCGTCGTTCGGCCGGACGTTTTTCTGTTTCGCGAATTCGGCGACACGCTCTATCCCGTGAGCGAGGCCGCTCTTGTTGGCGGCGAGGACGTCGCATATCAAACGGACGCATCAGGCGCAGTAATTTATCTCGAAGTGCAGCCGACGTCTTCGCCGACCAGCGCCGAGAATATGTCGCCTTTCACAAATTGGAATAAGACGGTTTCGGCCGCTGCGTTAAAATCTCGGCTCTCAAGATATGTTCGTAATATCGGAACTCTGATGGACGTGAACATCAAAAAGGTCGGTTATTCCCGCCGTCCGATCGAGATCGAGATCGTCGGCTCGAACGGCGTCCAAACGCTCTCAGGCGGCAAGATCCGGTCCGCGCTGCGGCTCCCCGAACAGCTCTTCGTGATGAACAAACGCTACAACGGAGCAAGCGTTGCGACCTACACATTCACGG
This sequence comes from Pyrinomonadaceae bacterium, assembly GCA_035432765.1. GTDB lineage: Bacteria > Acidobacteriota > Blastocatellia > Pyrinomonadales > Pyrinomonadaceae > OLB17. The sequence continues at coordinate 2,212 of DAORTR010000080.1, read as the reverse complement.
GACGCGGTTGGGGCCACGGCGTCGGGATGTGCCAATACGGTGCCTACGGAATGGCAAAAATGGGCGTCAAATACGACGAGATCATTAAGCACTATTACACCGGCGTCGCCTTGACCGCGGCTTACTAGATTGCGGCATAGACCTTACGAACAATGAACTCCCGCCTCTCGACAAGCTTTTGTTTCCTCTTCGCGATACTCTTTTGTGCAAATTTATTCGCATTCGCGCAAGCACCTGAAAAAGCGAAGGTCGGTTCCGACACGGCGAAGGGCGGATTTCGAAACGAGGACGCGATACGCGACAAGTTCAATGCGTTTAAGACGGACGCGGACGCCCAAGCGTGGCTCCGCGAAATGAACTATTCGCCCGATGACATCGTCTCGCTCACGGCCGCAAAGCCTCATGGTAAAAAAGCGGACGTTGAGGTCACGATCGAGACGCGGTCCGGCATCACACGCGAAGGCATTTCGATCAAGCTCGTCTCGAGTAACCAGGGCTTTAATCAGATCGACAAACGTTGGCTCTCGCATTATGCCGAGATGTGGAAGATGCCGGCGGATGTCGTCGCAGCGTTGAAGCTTTTTGTTGGCGAGACTCCGCCGACAAAACCCGGCCGCTCGAAGGTTCGAATGTTCCTCGACGAGATCGACCCGCGGCTCAAAGACGCCGTCATCAAGTTCTTCACAGAGAACAAAGCGGCGATCGTCTCGGACCTTTTTGCGGGCGACGGCGAGCACAGCGCGGGCTGGGTAATGGTCGCGTTCAAGCCTGCGGACAAGACCGAATGGGCGCTTCGAACTTCGCAGCGAGCGGTCGAATTCTACAGCGAGGGGGAAGTTGCCTTAACACGCGGCGGCAACCTGAAGATCGGCCGCATCACGATGCAGCGAAAAGGCGGCGACGCAGGCCGCGAGACCGCAGAGATGCTGCAATTCAAGATAAACCCCGTCGAACTCTTTAACGCAAAATGAGAGTTTCACCCAGACAAATAGTCGGTTCGCTCATCATTCTCGCGATCATTCTGATATGGTCATTGGTGAGGATGCTTTAACGAAAATTTGCGTCCCGGATCGATGCCGACGCCAACTGACAAAATGCCGATCTTCGCGATCGCGGGGCCAACTGCTTCGGGAAAGACGGCGCTTGCGGTCTTCCTCGCTGAGAAGCTCGGCGCCGAGGTCGTGAATTTTGATTCCGTCCAGATCTACCGAAGGATCAAGATCGCGACAGCGAAACCGACGGCGGCTGAAATGCGCGGCATTCCGCACCATCTGATCGACTATGTCGATCCGAATATCGACTACACTGCCGCGGACTGGGCGAAGGACGCGGAAGAGAAAATTCACGAGATCGAATCCCGCAACAAGCGTGTCATACTTGTCGGCGGAACGGGCTTCTACTTGCGTTCGCTGTGCAGGCCGCTTTTTGAGAGCCCGAAAACCGACCCCGAACTTCGCGAAAAATACCGCCGGCTCCACGCCGAACATGGCCCCGAGTATCTTCACGCGATGCTCGCGACGTTTGATCCGCAGGCTGCCGAGAACCTGCCTGTCCGCGATCACGTTCGTGTCATTCGTGCGCTCGAGGTCATCGAGCAGACGGGCGAAAGGATATCCGTTCTTCAGCCGGAGCGGCCCGAACCGCCCGCGTTTGCCGAACGCATCTCGCTCATCGTGCTTTCGCCACCGCGCGATGTTCTTTATGAGAAGATCAACGCTCGAACACGCGAGCATTTCGACGCAGGGCTTGTCGATGAGGTGAAAGGCCTGCTTGCGGACGGAGTTCGCGAGAATGGCAACGCCCTCGGCGCGCACGCGTATCGTCGAGTCTGCGAATACCTACGCGGGGACCGTTCTCTCGAAAATGCCATCGAAAGATCGCAGCAGGATGTGCGAAATTATGCGAAACGCCAACTCACTTGGTTTCGTAAAGAGAGTAGCGCGGTATGGTTCGAAGGTTTTGGCGGCGACAATGAGGTCGAGGCGAAGGTGCTCGAATATGTGAACCATTTTGCATAATATGCGTATAAACTGGACTAATTCGGATATAAGCCGAATTCTGATATAATCGCGGCACTAGGTCTTGGCGGTTACTTTTATTGCTGATCGAGAGGAGAAAAGATGGAGAAGCAGGCTGCTCAGAATATTCAGGATGCGTTCCTAAATTCAGCCAGGCGTGAGAGGCTGAATGTCGTCGTACACTTGCTCCAGGG
>DAORTR010000079.1:0-12237 GCA_035432765.1 Pyrinomonadaceae bacterium | reverse complement strand
GAAGCGACATATCAGCAAAGCGCCGGCGCTTGGAACGGCACGCCCGTTGTTCAGCCTGAGTCGAAATGAATTGTGCCTTTCACTTACATAATGCCGCGGTAGCCAGTTGTAACGGCTGCGGACGAGCACTGTGCCCGGCATGCGACCACCGCATCAAGGGTTTTCCGTATTGTCAGGAATGCATCGTACGCGGCGTGGAATTACTCCGTTCGCAGTCGCACCCCGATTACGCCCCGTACGTAAAGAAAAAAACCTCGCCGGTCGTTGCGGTCATCTTCTCGGCGATCTGCCCCGGACTTGGCGCCGCTTACAACGGCCAGGCGACAAAAGCGATCGTCCATTTTGCCGTATTCGTCGGGCTGTTCCAGATGGCCGTATTGACGAGCGGAACGCCGCTTTTCGTTTTCGGATTTATCGGAATGTGGCTCTTTGCGGCTCTCGATTCGTGGCGGACGGCGCAGATGATCCGCTCGGGCGTTACCGCCGATACGGCCGAAGATATCCTCGTAAGCCGGTTCTCCGGGAACCCGAAACTTTGGGGCATTGTGCTCGCCGTTCTCGGCGCGGCTTTTCTTTTCCAGCGATTTTTCGATGTCGGCGGCCTGATGAGATATTTTTTGCCCGTCGTTCTCATCGGCCTTGGGATATACTTTCTACGCGGTGCGATATTTAGATCACGCGCGGCAAAGCGAGCTTCTGCGGGAGTTGACCAGACGAGTTTTGCGCTCTCGGAACCGCTTTCCGGCCGCAGCTACGACCGCGATGCGGATTTTACGACACGCTCAAGGTTCGGCGCTTGGCGAGACCATAATTAAGCAGAGTAAGAGGTAATAAAAATGGGAGTTTGGTTAGGTATAGCGGGTCGTATCGGCGGCATCTTGGCACTAGTGGCGCTGATCGCATTGCTCGTCGAAAAACTCATCGTATTCGTCGGCTTTTTGGCCTTCGCCATAAAGGCGATCATCGTCCTCGCCTTCGTTCTCGTATTCGGCGTCGTCGCCTACTTGGTGTTCAAAACCTGGCGCGATTCGTGCAAACGATCGGATAAATAGCGTTTTGGCTTATCATTCACATTAGCAATAACGATATCTTTGACGGCTCTTCGCTTGCGCTAGGGGGCGTCTATATGTTTTCATTTATATTCGAGAGGGCTTTCCGGCCTTCTCGGAAGTAATACAAGTTGGTATCCCCAATACGATATCGATCCTTCCACTAGATCGAGGAAAGGTTCAATATCATCGGTTTCGCGTTAGTCGCTCGCGGCTGTTCTTGCGTGATTCCACGTTTCGAGAAGCTTGTTTCTCGAAGCGAGATCATCTTAAGGAGCTTTACGGCATAATGCAGAAAAACGATAAGTATTATACTTTTCTATTAAAGCATTCATCTAAAAACAGAATATTTATCAAGCGGGTCGAGATACCTCGAAAAGGCGTAACTCTTGCGTCGATTTCAGTCGTATTTATAGCCGGCGTTTCCCTGTTCGCACTCGGTATTTACGGATTATTCACAAGCGGCGCTTTTCGCGCGGAAAGCGCGCAGATGACCGCCGCCATCCGAACGGCGCCTGCGGAAACGGAACATTTTGATTATTCACGTCCCGGCGATTCCAAAGACATCCTGCGAAATGCGGGCGGTCCTGAACTCGGTGACGAGAACGATTCTGAGACGTCGGAGATCGATACGCAGCTAAAGGCTGCGGCACTCGCAATTCCCATAGACCTTCGCCCAAGCATCTGGCCGCATGAAGGCAAGATCAATAACGAATTTGGTTTTCGTCGGAATCCCTTCGGCGGCCGTGCGTATGAATTTCACGGCGGAATGGATATTGACGGCGAACGCGGCGAACAGGTCTTTGCACCCGCAGGCGGAACCGTCATTAAGGCTGCGTGGACCGGCGGCTACGGCAATATGATCGAGATCGATCACGGCAACGGCCTGACCACACGTTACGGCCACCTTTCGAAGATCGAGACCGAGGTCGGCGATACGATCACACGCGGTCAAGAGATCGGCCTCATCGGATCGACCGGACGATCGACCGGGCCGCATCTTCATTATGAAATGCGTCTGAACGATCGTCCCGTGAACCCGCGGCATTTCCTGCCGCAGGAATCGCCAACGCTCACCGTAAAATAACCGATTCTTCATTAAGCTTTGAAAAAGAAAAAGCGGGCTGGAAACAGCTCGCTTTTTTCGTTTCCACGCGCCTCCAACTACCTGCAGATGCGGCGGGAACTGCTTCCCGGCCTGCTCGTTACGTTCCTTCGGCGAATTCCGCTATAATGCCAACTGTTGCATACAGATCAATTTAGGACAAGGTTTTTAACTTATGAATTCTATTAAGGCTCGTTTTTTATCGGTGCTGTTCATTTTGTCGATGCTTGCGACGACGGCGCCTTTTGCACTCGCGTTCGACGAGGGGATGTTCATGCCCGACCAGATCGCGAAACTTCCATTGAAGAAGCTTGGTTTTAAGATCACGGCAAGTGATATCTACAACCCGAACGGCGTCGGATTGTCGGACGCGATCGTCCGTCTGAGCATCGGCTGCTCGGCCGAATTCGTTTCGCCCGAAGGGCTGATCCTGACGAATCATCACTGCGGCCTGTCGGCTCTCGTTTCGGCATCGACGCCTGAAAAGGATCTAGTCGAGACGGGCTTCGATTCGAAGGGACGTTCGGGCGAAATTCGAGCGATGGAAGGCACCGAGCCTTACACCGTGCAGATGACCGAACGCAGCGATAACGTTACGGATCGCGTGCTTGCCGGCACGAAAGATCTCACGGCAGAAGCTCGCGACGCCGCCATCGAAAAGAATATCGAGGACATCACAAAGGCCGAACAGGCGAAGGCTCCGAAGGGCGCGGCCATTCGCATCGTGCCGCTCAACAATGGTTATTTCTACTACCTGATCCAAACCTCTGAGATCAAAGATGTTCGCGTGGTCTATGCGCCGCCGCGTAACATCGGCGTCTTCGGCGGCGACCCGGACAACTTCGAGTGGACACGCCACACGGGCGATTTCACGTTCCTGAGAGCGTATGTCGCTCCGGACGGTTCGCCTGCCGATTACTCGAAGGATAACGTGCCCTACAAGCCGAAGAAATTCTTGACGATGAGCATTGCCGGCCTGAAGGAGAACGATCCCGTATTCGTGATGGGTTTCCCCGGCGGCACGACGCGATATCGCGAGAGTCAATCGATCAGCTACGCACGCGATGCCAATTTCCCTTTCCTCGAAAAATGGCTCATTGCAATGAGCGACAGCCTAAAGAAGATCGGAGCTACGGACGAAGAAAAACGTATCAAGTTCCAGGATCGCGTCGCAAACTACGACAATTCGCGTAAAGTTTACGGCGGCGGCTGGCTGCGTTTGAAGCACGCTGATGTGGTCGAAAAGCGGCAGGCCGAGGAAGCGAAACTTCGCGATTGGATCAAGGCCGATCCCGCACGAGTTAAAGAATACGGCAGCCTTATCGACGAGATCGCGTCGGCGTCCGATGCTTCGAACGCGACTCAGACACGCGACGTTATGGTCCGACGGTTCCCGAATCCGCTTTCAACTCCGGTGCTGACAGAGATCGTAAAAGCGATGATGACGGTGCGTGCCGGGCGTGCTCTCAACCCGGAACAGAAGGCGGCGGCCGAGACGGGCATCAAAGCCGCTCTCGCTGACCGCGAACCCGTGTTCGAATCCGATCTCATCAAATTCTTCCTGAAGTCCTTTGATTCTTTGCCGAAGAACGAGCGTTTCGAGGCCGCGGACAAATTCTTTGCCGCACCGACCGAAAAAGAACGGCGCGCGAAAGAGGCGGCGTGGGCGGATTCGATGGCGAACGGAAAATACACCGACGCCGCGAACCTTTCGGCTCTATATTCCAAGACCTACCCGGAACTCGAAGCCGAATTCCCGTTTCTTGCGGGCGTTGTTGCTGAGCAAAGAGCTGCCGGCGCACGCGCTCAGGAATTTGCTAAGCATGCCAATCATTTCCGTCCGCTTTATATGAAGGCTTTGACGGCGATGGAAGGCGGAACGGTCTATCCGGACGCGAATTTTACGCAGCGTTTCTCGTACGGCACGATCAAGGGTTATCAGCCGCGCGAGGCCGAATTCCGTACGCCTTTTACGACCATCAAGGGAATGGAGGAAAAGGACACGGGAGCCTTCCCGTTCGATATGCCGAATAAGCTCAGAGAGCTGCAGGCGGCACATGATTTCGGGCCCTACGGACAAGGCGACAGCGTTGTTGTGAATTTCCTTTCGACGACCGACATCATCGGCGGCAACAGCGGTTCGCCAATACTGAATAAGTACGGCGAACAGGTCGGCATCTGTTTTGACGGCAACTTCGAAGGCCTCGGGAACGACTTCTATTACGACCCGAACGTCAATCGAACGATCTCCGTCGATATTCGATTCGTCCTTTTTGTCGTGGATAAATTCTCCGGCGCGACCTATATCACGAAAGAGATGAAGATCAACGACGGCAAGAAGTACTAAACCTACCCAAGGGCAGAGTACAATGTGGAAGGACGTTTTTATGGCGTCCTTCCTCGTAACAAAAGGCGAGGGATTTGCAAAAGATGAGGCTATTCATTTTTCCCGCGGTTCTTTTTTTGATCGGACTCTCCTCCGTTCTTGCTTACGCGCAGCAGACGACCGCTTGCGAAAAAACCCTTGCCCGAGCTTTTGGCGATACCGGGGCATATTTCTCAGACCCGCATGACGGCGATCCGATCGATCTTACCGTCGGCCTCAGCGCACTCGGAAACGCCGACCCGAACGACCTAACGCTCGGTGACGCACACCTTTACGCAAGCCCTTCGGACCCGAACGCACGCTCATCGATCTACATCCCGCCGGGCGGAAAGCTTATCGAGATCAAGACTCATCAAAAGGACGATCCCGTCTATGTCGGGCGTTTTGAGAATGGCGATTCGTACTCGATCATTCAATTTCCGGCGCTCAAACTAACGCTTTCTGTTCACCATATGATCAAGGTCGCCCTTGGGAAAAAACTTCCCGACGGCCGCATAAAATTCGGTGAAATGGGCGAGGGCGGCGGCGGCGAATGGTCGTATCGAACCGTCGATAAGACGAAGAAACCGCCGACCGTCTGGCATCCGAGCTTTCATTATCACTTCGAACTTTTTGCCGGACTCGCCTCATCCCTCGACGATGCAAAAGATCGCGTTCCCCTGCTGGCCTTGTGCACAGACCTTGCAAAGAAAGGCTTTTGACCTCGAATATCCGCCATTTTTGATTCCGTAGAATAAATCTTGCTTTTCGGATCGTTATGGGATATTCTTTGATATGTTGCATCGATGCAACAGCCTGCAACTGTCTGCACGCCCCTTGTTATGAGTTATTTGAGCCTCGTAAAACCGCTTTCACATCTACGCGAGGAACAGGAGCACCCGGACGAGATCGTTCTGGGATCTGTCGGAGTATCATTCCGGCGCGGCGCCGTCTCGGAGATATCGGGCCGTGCGAGTTCGGGGAAAACGGGATCGACGCTCGTCTTGCTCGCACAATTAACGGCCGCGGGCGAAATTTGTGCGGTCGTTGACGCAACGGGCGGGTTTGACCCTTCAACCGCGGCGCAAGCCGGTGTCGAACTCGCAAATCTCCTCTGGATACGCTGCGGAGGCGATGTCGAACGCTCTTTTCTCTCGGCCGATCATCTCGTGCAGGCGAAAGGCTTTGGGGCGATCTGGCTGAATTTGAGCGGCCTTTCGATGCAGAAACTTCGGCTCGTGCCGAGGACATATTGGTACCGCTACCGCACGCGGATAAAAGAGACGCCGACGATCTTTGTCGTTACTTCGAGCGAACCGTTGGCCGGGTCGGCAGCAAACAGGTCGCTCGAAATGTCCCGCGAGAATGCCGCGTGGTCAGGAACGGGCAGTTTCAAACTTTTACGCGAATTTCATCTGAAGATCGCCTCGCGAAAGCATTATTACGAACCGCCGATCTACGCAAAGGCCGAGTTCGATCACACGGAAAATTAGATCTCCCTATGCCGAAACTTTTTGTATGCATAACTGTCGATGACGTGTCCGCCGCACGGCGCTTTCTGCTTGCCGCCGCACGTGAATTCTCGTTCGCGATCGAGATCATCGAGGACGGTATCGTCTTTGACGCAAGCGGCCTCGAACGTCTCGTCGGCGGTCCGGAAAGCGTTGCTCGCCGTGTGCAGGATTCGCTTGATGCGTTGGGCGTTGCGGGCCGCATCGGGCTTGCGGACACGGCCGATGCGGCGATGCTGCTCGCACGCGGAGGGAAAAATAAGACGACGGTGAATTCGCCGCAGAATTTCGCTTCGCTTCCGCTCGGCGGCCTCGATATCGAACGCGACACGCTGAATGTTCTGAGCGATCTCGGCGTTGCGAATATCGGCGAACTCCTCGCGATACCGCGCGACGAACTTTCGCAGCGTTACGGACGGGATTTCGACCGCGTGATAAAGCGCATCGAGCAGCGTGGCGAGCGGCTTTTGACGCCGAATATCCGCGAGAGCCGCGTTTCGTGGAGCTTTGATCTCGATCAGCCGGTCGAGGATTTTGAGCAGCTAATTTTCATTCTCAATCACGGGCTTGAACGTCTTTTCGCACGCGTCGCAAATTACGGCAAGAGCAGCGACCGCATCGACATTTCGCTGCGGCTTGAGAACCGCAAATGGCGTCGATACGAGATAAAGGCGTCGTTCCCGACGCTCGAGCGCGGCTTTTGGTTAAAGCTCATAGATCTTCGTGTCTCGTTGGAACCGCCGGAGGCCGCGATCGCAGCCGTCGAGGCGATAGCTCATTTCACAAAACCGCGGCCCGATCAACGCGGGCTTTATGCCGTCTCAAGGCCCGAACCGGAAAGCTTGCTGCTTACCGCCGGCAAATTAAAAAAACTCGTCGGCACGCACGATGTCGGCGTACCGGTGCTTCTTAACGAACGCCTCGCGCTTCCCTTTCGTCTGGACGCCGACGCTCTGCCCGTCGGGAAAGAAAAGAGAGAGCAGAATTCGCCGCGGCCTGTGATCGCTTTTCATTATTTCCGCCCGGCGCATCGTGCCGAGGTCGAGCTTTGCGGCCGCAAGATCGTTCACGTCAGGACGCGTGAATTTTCCGGCTCGGTCGTCGAGTGCGGCGGCGTGTGGCGTGCCGCGTCAAAGTGGTGGGAAGCGAGCGGCTGGCGTACGCAGGAATGGGATGTCGAGGTCGAGAACGCCGGCGTCTATCGTCTGGCTTTGGCAAATGGCGAATGGTCGATAGTCGGTGAATACGATTAGGTTCTTATGGGTTTTTGCGAATTACATACGCGTTCAGCGTTCAGCTTTTTATCTTCGGGAAGCGAGCCGCAAAGGCTTGCCGCCCGAGCAGCAGAATTAGGCATAAAAAGCGTTGGCCTGCTCGATAGAGACACGTTCGCGGGTGCCGTTCGGTTCTATTTCGAAGCGAAAGAGCAAGGCGTCCGCTCGATCGTCGGAGCCGAAATAACGCTCGACGACGGAACGCTTCTGCCGCTTGTCGCTCTCGATCTGAAAGGCTATCAAAATCTGAGCCGGCTTATCACGACCTCAAAACTCCGCAGCAAAAAGGGCGAGCATTTTGCGACGCGACGCGACATCGAATATCACTCGGCGGGCCTGATGTGCTTTACCGGCGGGCCGGACGGTTTTATTCGCGACAGCATAAAACGCGGCGACGGACAGCTCGATCTTGCGTGGCTCAAATATGTTTTCGACGATCGGCTTTATATCGAATTGCAGCGGCATCACATTCGGCGCGAAGAGGCGATGAATCAGGCTCTTCTCGGGCTTGCGCACAAACTGCGTGTGGATTATTTTGCGAGCAACGGCGTCTATTACGCTGACGAAAATGACCGCGAACTTTTCGATGTTTTCACCTGCATAAAAAATCATACGACCATCTACGACGCCGGAAAACTCCTCTCGGAGAACAGCGAGCGTTACATCAAGAACGAGCGGCAGATGCTGCGGCTTTTTGCCGACATTCCCGAAGCTGTCGAGATCACGGAGGAGATCGCCTCGCGTGTCCGTTTCTCGATGGAAGAGCTTGCATATACGTTCCCCGATTATCCTGTGCCGCCGGGCGAGACGATGAATTCCGTATTGAGGCAAAAGGCGATCGAGCGTTCGCAAGAGCGTTATTGCGGCAAGGCTTGGCCTATAAGATCGCAGGTCTTGCCGCGGCTCGAAAAAGAATTTCGCATCATCGAGATGAAGCGGCTTGCGGGCTATTTTCTCGTCGTCAACGACATCTCCGACTACTGCAAAGCGAACAAGATACTCTCGCAGGGACGCGGGTCGGCGGCAAATTCCGTCGTCTGCTACACGCTCGGTATAACGGCGGTCGATCCGATCGAGCACAACCTTCTTTTTGAGCGTTTCCTGTCGGAAAAATACGAACAATATCCCGACATCGATATCGATCTGCCGTCGGGCGACGACCGCGAGAGCGTCATCCAGCACGTTTACGAAAAGTACGGGCGGCGGAGTTCCGGGATGACGGCGAACGTGATCTGCTATCGCGGAAAGTCGGCGATACGCGAGGCCGGAAAGACGTTCGGTTTCGGGACGGAAGTACTCGATCGCCTTTCGCGTTTGAATTCGCATTACGAGCAGTTCAAGGGCGACGAACTTTACAGACGTTTGAAAGAAGAAGGCTTCGATACGGCTGAAACCTTTCGCCTGCAGAAGTTCTCGGACGTCTATCACCGCATCCTCGATTTTCCGCGGCATCTCGGCCAGCATTCCGGCGGAATGGTCGTATCTCTCGATCGGCTTGACGGCATCGTGCCGCTCGAGCCTGCGTCGATGGACGGCCGCACGATCATCCAATGGGACAAGGACGATTGCGAGGCGTTGAAGGTCGTAAAGATCGATCTTTTGGGCTTGGGGATGATGGCGGTGCTGCGTGATTCGATCACGCTGATACGCGAGCATCACGATGTCGAACTCGATCTTTACCGCATCCCGAACAATGACAAAAAAGTCTATGACGCGCTTCAAAAAGGCGACACGGTCGGGATGTTCCAGGTCGAGAGCCGCGCACAGATCGCCTTTTTACCCAAAGCAAAACCGCGTTGTTTTTACGACATCGTCGTGCAGGTCGCGATCATTCGTCCCGGCCCGATCGTCGGGAATATGCTTCATTCTTATCTAAAACGAAGGCAGGGTTTTGAGGAAGTTACGTATCCGCACGAATCTCTTGCGCCGATATTGAAACGTACGCTCGGCGTTCCGCTCTTTCAGGAGCAGCTTCTAAAGATCGCGATGGATATCGCGGGATTTTCGGGCGGCGAGGCGGACGAATTGCGTCGCGCTATGGGATTCAAACGGCCGGATCGCAAGATGGAGCGGATCACGCAAAACCTTCGCAACGGGATGACGAAAAACAACATTCCCGAAGACGTGCAGGATCAGATCGTCGATTACACGAAGGCGTTCGCGAACTACGGTTTTCCGGAATCGCACGCGTACAGCTTCGCTCTGCTCGCTTATGCGTCGGCGTATTACATCATCCATTTTCGCGCGTGTTTTATGACGGCGATGCTCAATAATTATCCGCTCGGTTTTTACTCTGCGGCGACTCTCATAAAAGACGCGCAAAGACACGGCCTGCACTTTCGTCATCTGGATGTAAATCTCTCGAATTATGATTTTACGGTCGAAGAAGTTGACGGCGAAAAACAGGTGCGTGTGGGCCTGCGTTTTGTTCGCGGGCTTCGCGAAGCGGTGGGGCGCATCCTCGTCGAAGAGCGCGAACGCAGCGGGAATTTCGCCGATCTCGCCGATCTTTTGCGGCGTGTGCCTGAGCTGAATAAACGCGAGATGCGGGCGCTGAGTTTTTCGGGAGCGTTGAATTTTGAGAATTCTGTTCACCGACGCGAATCCCTTTGGCAATCGGAACTCGAACTGCGGCCGACCGGCGAACTCTTCAGCACAACATCCGAATGCAGAAGCCCGCGCGTCAGCAAGGGCGATACACCCGATACGCCGTTCTTGCAGAGGCTTGAGGGCATCGATCTTGTCGCCGCCGATCTCAAGAAAACAGGCATTTCCATCGGCCGTCATCCGATGGCATTTGTCCGCGAAAGGCTGAACACACGCGGCATTCTGACGGCCGAACAAACGCGCGATCTCAGGCGCGGCGATGTCGTTTCGGTCGCCGGTGCGGTCATCATTCGTCAAAGGCCGATGACAGCGAAGAACGTCGTTTTTGTAACGCTTGAGGACGAGACCGGATTTTCGAATTTCGTCGTGATGCCCGACGTTTTCGAGTCGAACAGAGAGGTGATCAACCGCAGCGATTTTTTGATAATACGAGGCGTTTTTGAAGAACGCGGAATGCTGAAAGCTCTTTATTTCTCGCCGCTCAGTGGCATTTCGACCGAGGTAGTATCACACGATTTCAGATGAAAGGCAGCGTCGAAACAACACATTCAGTCTCGCCCGCAAAGAGCTTTGTGCCGTCGCCAAGAAAGTCGTATCTGACGAAACCGAGAGCGATGTGCTTGTCTAATTTCGGCGAGAAAGCAACGGACGTGATGTGCCCGGCGTTCTTGTCCTCGGCTGTTTTTAATTCGCTGCCCGCGTCGATCTTCTTAGAGAGCGTAAGCCCCGAAAGACGTTTTGCTATATGACCGCGAAAATGAATTCTCGCAATAATTTCCTGACCAATGTAACAGCCTTTTTTGTACGAGATCATTTCGTCGATACCGAGTTCCGGCACGACGGTCGTCTCGTCCATATCCTTGCCGTAAAGCGGAATGCCGCACTCGATCCGCAACGTCTCGAACGTCGCGTTGTCTATCTCGGCGCCGTCATTCAACGCGGCCTCGAATTCCGCAGCATTTTCGTTCGGGATAAAAAAGCCTGCACCATAAGGGCGACCAAAAATGAACGCATCCGAGCCGGCGACGGTTTTCAATTTTTCGCTGTCGCCGAAAACCTCAAAATTCGTATGAGTCTCCGAAAGATCTTCGAGAATAAAATCTCCGGCAAACGTGAATCGATAGAGATTCTGCTGAAGCTTCTCGCGTGTCGCGGCCTCGGTCTCGATGATGAATCGTTCGCCGCTTTTCGCGAAGGAAACGGCGGCAAGCAGACGCCCTTGCGCGTTCGGGAACGCCGCGAGCATCGAGCCGCCGTCCTCGAGCGTCTTCACGTCGTTCGTGATGAGGCCGTCGAGGAACCGAAGCGATTCCGACCCGGAAACCCCGAACAGCCCTCGCGCTTCGCGCCGATAACCGAACGTTCCGCCGCGCACTTTCTCGTAAATATTCTCCGCCATTTTTTTCGTTCTTTTATTCTAACAATTATCGATCGCACGCTTAAGCGCCTGAAAATGCGCGAGCTGAATTTCAAGCCCGCGTTGCGAGGCGATCACCAAAGGGCTCGGGTGATAGAGCGGCACGAGGGTGCGCCCGTTCCAATGTTGGATCGTGCCCGCGTGTTCTTTCAATGTGAACGAATGTTCCTCGATGAGTTTCAGCGAATCGAGCCCGACTGCGCCGAGCGTTGCGACAAGCGGCGGGTCGATCAGCTCAAGAAGCCGACGCAGATAGCGCGAACAGTTTCGGATCTCGGCACGCGTGGGCTTTCGATTCGCGTCCGTCGCAGAACGCGGGCTGCACATCACGGCGCTCGTGAGAAAGACGTCTTCGCGGCTCAAACTGATCGAATCAAAGAGGACTTGGAGATTATCGCCGGATTTATCGCCCGAGAACGGCTTGCGAGTGCGGTCGGAACCGGCTCTTCCCGGAGCTTCGCCGACGAAAAAGACGAGCGGGTCGAGCGAACCGTTCAATTCGCTCAAAACCGCCGTTTTATCGGCAAGATCGGGGCAGATGGTGCAAGCTTGGGCTTCGATATAAAGAGCTTTGAATGCCTTGAACTTCCCGCTCATAATTCGATTCTATCGAATCGCTCGAAGAAGGGCGAAGTTCGAACGCAGTTCACGCATCGCGTCGGACGACGAGGCAACCTGCGGACGATTTTGTTACAATTTAGCTTGAAGCAAAACCTCAAAAAAAGCGTGCTCGATTTCGAGCTTTAGCGAATATAGAAGTATCTAATAGTTTATGAGCCAAGTAACAGAAGAAATTGTCCTGGACTCCCTCCGGAAGATCATCGACCCCGATCTCCGAAAGGACATTGTAAAGCTGGGGTTCGTTCAAGACCTTGCGATCGACGGCGGCAAGGTGTCGTTCAGGATCGT
>DAORTR010000078.1:0-12366 GCA_035432765.1 Pyrinomonadaceae bacterium | reverse complement strand
AATAACCTAGATTAGGAATATCTATGCTCAGAATACTTCTCTGCATTTTTGCACTACTTACCGTCGGCTTAACATTTTCTTGCAGTTCGGCTCCGGCAAAACCTGGTTCGGCGTCGGATTCTCCGACAGAAGCCTACAAGCGGCTTTTTGTTGCGGTAAAAGCGAAGAACACCGATCAGATCAAGGCCGAAATGACAAAGGCAACACAGCAGTTCGCAGGAGCGGCTGCCGAAAAATATAAGAAGCCTATCGAACAGGTTTTCGAGAACGGCTTCACCGGAACGACCTTTGCCGAGTCGATGCCGCCGATCCGCGACGAGCGCGTTGACGGCGACATGGGTGCTGTAGAGGTTTGGAATTCAAAAGACAGTCGCTGGGAAGACCTACCCTTTATGAAGGAAGACGGCGCGTGGAAACTTGCTGTCGGCAATATTTACCAAGGCTCTTACAAATCGCCCGGCCCCGGCCGCGACCAACGCGAGAAGATGGCGGCAAATTCCGCCGGACAACATCCCGTCGAAATGCCGCAGCCGAATATGAATTCGAATGTGAATGTCGTAAAAGTCCCGATGCCGGTCGCCAATAAGCAACCTTCGGCGAACGAAGGCACCAAACCAAAGACGGCTAAATGATCGATATCACGGCATTCCGCGACACGCACGCTCTTTATAAAAAGCACGGCTGGGAACTCGCACGCGTTCTCTCAGCAAACGAACCGGACGATGAACTGCTGGCGGCAGTTGGCGAAGTTCCGGTTCACGCCTGGACGCTCGACGCGGCTTGGTTCACGCGTGTTTCAAAACCGAGTACGACGACATGGGAACTCCGATATCTCGGCACGTCTCCGATCGCCTTGGTCTCGGTCGTTACCGAAGAGACAGACCTCGAGCAGGAACTCGCATTCCAGCAGGAAAAGCTCCTCGAAATGATGTCGCAAAAGCGGATGACCGAGACCCCGCAAAACGGAACATCTTGACAAGACGTGCGTTGGGATTCAGAATCTGATTGTTGACAGTTATGATCAAGGATCTGGGCGGCAGAGTTGCCACCGTTTGGGAGACGCTGCGGCCCGTAACAAAAAAGATGTTGGTTGGCGAGATGCGGTCTGGGCATTCAACCCCGAGACCATCTCGCCTTCAGTACGACGCACATGCCGATTGGGAGCTGAGTTCTCTGCTCTTTGCTCTTGATGAGCTATCAGTTTCAAAGGACATAAAGAACGACGCAACTAAGATGAGCGAGATGTCAAAGCTCGCGGCTGTTTGCGTCCGTATGCTCGAAACACAGTCGGCGTCCGCCGAGATCTTTATCCAACTTGCCTCTCGTGCGGTTCGCAATAATGATTACGCACGCCTTGACCGCCTCGCAGACCGCTTGGCAGAACGATATTCGGCGAGCGAGATCGCCGAGGTCGTCCGCCAGAGCGAATCGCCGCAGATCCGTGCCATTGCGTACGAGACGCTCGCGATGCTCCCTGTTTCAACGCTCGAACCGCTCTTGACCGATTCGCTCTATGGAGAGATCGCTGCGAATGCCATCTCGCAAAAAGCCTATGAGTTCGACTCTGAAGAGGCACTCGCCGCACTTGAGCGTATGCGATTCGATTCCTTCGAGCTCGAAGACCTCGATAATTAACTTTTCATTCTGCTCGGATACATCGGAAACTTGCCCGTCAGTTCCGCGACTTGGCCGCGAACCCGCGTTTTAACTTCGTCCGATTCAGGCTCGTGGATCAGGGCCGCGATCATTCCGCCGATCGCGCGCATATCGTCTTCCTTCATCCCGCGCGTCGTCAAGGCAGGTGTACCAAGACGAATTCCCGACGCAACAAAAGGTTTATTCGTATCGAACGGAATGGTGTTCTTGTTGACCGTAATGTGCACTTCATCGAGCGCCTTTTCAGCAGCCTTGCCCGTGATACCTTTGCCGTCCATAAAGACATCGACGAGGAGCAGGTGATTGTCCGTGCCGCCCGAAACTAGCCGCAAACCGGCGTTAGTGAGCGTCTCTGCAAGTGCTTTCGCGTTCGCAAGTATCTGCCGTTGATAGGTCGCAAAATCCGGCCTCAGTGCCTCACCGAACGAAACAGCCTTTGCCGCGATCACGTGCATCAACGGGCCGCCCTGGACGCCCGGGAACACTCGCCGATTCACGTCCGCTGCAAACTCTTCGCGACACAAGATAAGGCCGCCGCGCGGGCCTCGAAGCGTTTTGTGGGTCGTCGTCGTAACGTATTCGCAATGCGGTACGGGAGTTGGATGCAGGCCGGTCGCGACAAGCCCGGCAATGTGAGCGATGTCCGCCATCACTCTCGCACCGACCGAACGCGCGATCTCGCCGATTCGTTCGAAATCGATCGTCCGCGGATATGCCGAGGCACCGCAAATGAGCAGCTTTGGACGCGATGCTTCCGCCTTTTTCTGCAGTTCGTCGTAATCGATCAATTCGGTGTCGCGGTTGACGCCGTAGTCAGAAACCTTGTAATTGAGGCCCGAAAAATTAAGCGGATGGCCGTGGGTCAGGTGCCCGCCATGCGAGAGATTCATTCCCAATATCGGATCGCCGTGTTCGAGAGCGGCAAGCAGGACCGACATATTTGCTTGTGCGCCCGAATGCGGCTGGACATTCGCGTGCTCGGCGCCGAAGATCTCCTTCGCACGGTCTATCGCCGCTTGTTCCACGACATCGACGAATTCGCACCCGCCGTAATAACGCTTGCCCGGATAGCCTTCGGCATATTTGTTCGTCAGCGGCGTACCCATCGCCTGCAAGACAGCCTCGGAGACAAAATTCTCCGACGCGATCAGTTCAAGCCCGTTCTGCTGCCGCCGAACCTCGTTGTCGATCGCATCGCTGATCGTCGGATCAACTTCAGATATATTCGCGGAGAAAAAGTTAGTCATACTCTTATAATCCTACAATGCAAAATAAAAATCTCTTACTTTTTGAGACATCAGGCGTCTGCGAAGGTTCAAAAAATCAGGATAGTCATCAAAAGACATTTCCATGACCTCTGGAGGAACCGAATTCTGTTAAGCAAAGACCTCTTTTGATTGACTCGCGCCCGATTACCCCGCACTTAGGGTAAATAAGATTCGAGGTGTTGATTTGTCCCCAGCTGCCTCAATAACGATGGTCAGGAACTTTCTTTACCAAGTCTTCCGGAAATTCGCCGTGGATGCGTTTGAAAATATAGCGTTCCTGTTCAGGTTGTGAAAGACCCAAGGGCATTCCGATCCGAGCCCATTCCTTTGCATCCTCGTACATTTGGGCGCAGATCAGAAAGCGTTCTTCGACCGTTTTTGACATTATGATGCTACGGACTAATTTTCTATTCTTGAGTGAAGTGTCTTCCATTCGTCAACCTTTGCCCAAATTTCTTCCAAGACAAGTTTTTCTATCCAATCCAGCACGTAATCAGAATTGTATTCAGACATCGTCAGGTTAGCGACATCGCGTATTTGCATCTCGGAATGAGAATTTCGTGCCCAATCTAATTTGGAAATTATCAAATCTTCTTTCGTTGTTACCCAATACCCAATATTGCCTATAGCTACCTGGTATCTTCTTTCAAAACTTTGTTTTGCATGGTCGGTTCTTTTCTTTATTATACAGTCTATCTTGCCGCCGAAGTTATTGCTGATAATATTGAACATTGAGTCATGGATGAGAGCTCTTTTGATCGATTCCTCGCTAATGTAATATTCGTCTATAAATTCCTTGAAGAAGCGATGAACGTCCGTTGACTGTAGTTCTATTACAACATCAATGTCTCGAGTCATTCTTATCTCACCATAGGCGCTCATCGCATAAGAGAAGAGCCGGTCACCATATATTCAAGCTCAAGATCGTTCATTTTGATGACGAAATCGCAAAGTGTGTCGATCATTGATATGCCTTTGTTCATCCGATCATCTCCTTAAATTCGGTTTCGTTCATCACATTTACGCCCAAGCTTTCGGCTTTTGTTAGTTTTGAGCCGGCGTCGGCGCCCGCGACGACGAAGTCGGTCTTTTTGCTGACAGACGAGGAGACGCGTCCGCCGCGATCTTCGATCAATTTTGCGGCTTCGTCGCGAGTATATTTTTCGAGTTTGCCGGTGAGGACAAAAGTTTTGGCGACGAAACGTTCGTCGAGAGCCGCCGTCGCAGACGCGTCAACTTGCAGAGCCACGCCCGACGCACACAACCGTTCGAGCACCTCCCGATTGTGCTCGCTCCTGAACCATTCAAAGACGCTTTCGGCAACAGCAAGGCCGATCTCCGGAATGTCGTCGAGTTCTTCTACAGTTGCGGCAGCCAGTTTGTCGATGGTGCGAAAATGATTCGCCAGGATCTTTGCGTAACGCTCGCCGACGTGCCGAATATCAAGGCCGTATAAAAGACGCTGCATTCCGCGCTGCTTGCTCGCTTCGACCTGGTCGATTAGATTCGTGCCGGACTTCTCCGCCATACGATCGAGCGAGGCGATGTCTTCGACTGTCAAGGTATAGAGATCGGCGACGTCTCTGATCCGGCCGCTATCGACAAGCGTGTCGGTCAGGACTTCGCCAAGGCCCTCGATATCCATCGCTTTGCGTGACGAAAAATAGAGAATGCGGGCCTTTACCTTCGCGGGGCAGATCGGGTTCGTGCATCGGCGAACGGCCTCGCCCTCGGGCCTCACTGCATCAAAGCCGCACACCGGGCACGTTGTCGGAAAGGTAAATTCCGTCTCGCTGCCGTCGCGTCTTGCGGTAACGACGCTTAGCACCTGCGGTATGATCTCACCGCTCTTTTCGATCAACACGAAGTCGCCGATCTTGAGATCGAGACGTGCGATCTCATCCTCATTATGAAGGGACGCTCGAGCGACCGTCGTGCCTGCAAGAAGCACCGGATCGAGATGCGCAACGGGCGTCAACGCGCCGGTTCGCCCAACCTGTATCCCGATCGCCTGCAATTTGGTCATTGCCTGCCGAGCGGCATATTTGTATGCGATCGCCCAACGCGGAGCCTTTGTCGTAGCGCCAAAATCATCCTGCAACGCCGTAGAATTGACCTTTACGACAACGCCGTCTATCTCGTAATCGAGCCCGTCGCGTATCGCCTCGATCTCGGCGATGAAGGCGGTGAGTTCGTCAAAATTCGCGCACAAGCGACGATGAGGATTGACAGTAAATCCGTTCTTTTCGCACCAAACAAACACCTCTTCGTGCGTTGCGAACATCTTCCTTGTTCCCGAATAGGCATCGTATGGAAACATCTGCAAGCCGCGTGAAGCTACCACCGTGGAATCGAGCATACGCAAGGTCCCGGAAGCGCAATTCCGTGGATTTGCGAACGGTTTTTCGTCCTGCATTTCGAGTTCTTCGTTGATCTTTTTGAAACGAGATCGTGACAAATAGACTTCGCCGCGAACCTCTGCATGTTCGGAAGCATCGACTTTTAATTTGAGCGGGATCGAGCGGATCGTCTTTACGTTTTGCGTAACCTCGTCGCCAGTGCGCCCGTCGCCGCGGGTCACACCGGTTACAAGAATGCCGTTCTCGTAATGAAGCGAAACGCTAAGGCCGTCGATCTTCAGTTCGGCAAAATACTCGAGTTTACGGCCGTCGGCAAGCTTCTCGCAACGCTCCGTGAAAGCTCTAAGGTCGCCAAGATCGTAAGAATTATCGAGCGACATCAGCGGCACTTTGTGCTCAAATGGCCGCAGACTGTCTGCCTTGCCGCCGACACGCTGCGTTGGGCTGTCCGGCGTTATTAGTTCCGGATGCTCCGCCTCGAGAGCCTTTAGCTTTTCGAGAAGTTTGTCGAATTCGTGATCCGATATCGCCGGATCATTCTTTTGGTAATAAAGATCATTGTGCCGCTCGATCTCGGCACGAAGTCTCTTCATTTCGTCTAATATTGCGGGCGAAACGCTTGCGGTCATAAGCCCAAAACCTTGCGCAACCCAAGATCGACCTGTTTCATTTTCCTTGGAGAAATAGAAGACACGTAATCTCGAAGTTGGGATTCATCGATGGTGAAGAGCTGGGAAACGTTGATAACGGAATCCTTTGGCAATTTCGATTGTTGCTTTGTAATGGCAACGTTGCCTTCGGAATTAATAAGGTCTGTATTTTTCGTTATAACCGCTATCACGACCGTGTTGATACTGCTTTGATTGAATCGGTCGGATTGAACTACGAGCACAGGGCGGGCATATCCGGGGCTGGAGCCGACCGGTTCCGCCAAACTACTCCACCAAATATCGCCACGCTGAACTACCATTCCTCTTTCGGTAAGGAAAGCGCAGCCATCTTCACGATCACCGGATCTAGCTCAGCTCGTATTTGACCATAGTATTCATTCAGCTTTCGCGTGATCTCTTGGTCATCGATCTCTTCTCCCAGCTTTTGAACGCCCATTGCGAAGACCGCACTCCGCGAGATCTGAAGCTTGTTCGCCAATCGCTCGCTTAGATCGAATATCTCATTTGGAACCGATATTGCCGTTTTCATAATGAAAGTATAACCGAGGTTATACCATCGGTCAATCAATAAACTCCGCGATCAGCCGATGAAAATGGTGTGTTCCCTGTTCGCGGGTCGGCGAATAGCGGCCGTGAGAATAGTATCGAGAGCGAATGCCGCGTTGGACGCTCTCGACGACGGCCTCATCTTCCAACTCGACGCCGTGAAGGTCAGCACCTGCACCTTCGCCGAGTTTCGACGCGTCACCCACGTACGTTAGAAATTCCACCACCGTCTCTTCTCGCGAAACAGGCCGTACAACATTCACCGACACGCCCCATTCATAGAAGTTGAACATCAAATTCGGGAATATGAATAGGTAACGAGCGGCGACCTCTAAAGGCGGCTCTTTCGCATTCGGATCGTCCGATGGCGTCTCGGACAGACCGGTTTGCAAGCTGGAATATCGAAACGTCTCTGTCGTATAGCTGCCGTAATCGACGATCTCGTTCAGCGACTTGTGGACATAGGGAATGTGGAAGCCCTCAAGGTAATTTTCACAATAGAGCGCCCAGTGTGCATCGACGCTATACTCGCGCTTTGCGGTCAGTTGGAGAGGAGCGCAGCTTTCGGATTTGAGCGAAGCTTCGGCCTCTCCGACAAACGCTTCGAATTTCGTCAACGGATCGATCGACGCAAATAGAAAGCCGTTCCAGTTCGCAAGCGGAAGTTGCGTAAGGTCATCAGCCTTCGAGGGAAAATCCTCAACTCCATCGAACTCAGGCATCGAAAGAAACTTGCCGTCAAGGGAGAATCGCCTGCCGTGATAGCCGCACCGTATCAGGGTGGCCTTGCAAGGTTCTTCGACAAGGATCTTACCGCGATGGGTGCAGACGTTCGAGAGGCAGCGTATCTCATTGCCGTCTCTTGCAAGCAGAACAGGCTCGTCGATCGTCCCGGGCAAAAGCGCGACGGGCTTTAAGGAATCAACCTCGCTCTCGTGACAAAGAAAATGCCAAGAGCGTTCAAATATCTTCTCTTTCGAGAGTTCAAAGAAAAGAGGATCGCGATAGAACTCGCTCGGGAGTGTTTTCGCCTTTCGTATGTCTGGGTCTATGTCGAAAAACGCCATTTCCTAAGCTTTATAGAGCAGGTACGCGGGTTGCTCTTCGTCTCGATAGAACCCGCGGCAAACCATCCCGAAATCGAACGCAGTCTCAAATTCTTTGCGGATACGCAGTTGTTCCGACCGTGCCTTCTCAGGGTCGCGAGCGACAAGAGCGAGCCAATCGGGCATTATCTGCACAGTCGCGGTCGGCTCTCCTGCCTCGACGAACTTCTCGCCCGATGCAAGCGCTTTCACTTTTTCACTCGCAATATCCCATTCCGCAAATAGCCGATCGCTTGCGAACCCGACCTTCTTGCCGTCCTTGTCCGGCGGGGTACCGTAATCCGTGCCGTAGAAATTCTCCTGAAGATCGCTCACCGTCGCGCCGAGTTTTTCGAGATTGAAGTACGCATTCCGTGCTTTAACCGGTTCGAATGTCCATTTGATAAATCGTATGCCTTCTGCGAGAGCTCGTGTCCGCTGAGCCCATTTAAGTGCGGCTCCAAGGCCAAGACTTTGATATTCCGGGCGAACGCCCGTCATATGCGAATACAGTGCGCGTTCCCCGTGCATCACGGCCGGAACGCTCAGAACGAAACCTGCGAGGCGCTCGCCATCGAACGCGCCAAGCGTGAATCCGCCTGCA
This sequence comes from Pyrinomonadaceae bacterium, assembly GCA_035432765.1. Taxonomy (GTDB): domain Bacteria; phylum Acidobacteriota; class Blastocatellia; order Pyrinomonadales; family Pyrinomonadaceae; genus OLB17. The sequence continues at coordinate 4,176 of DAORTR010000078.1, read as the reverse complement.
TTCTTCGTTACGATAAAGTGCCGAACGGGCGATAGTTCGACCTCCGGAAGAGCAAAGACCTCACGCTGAAGTGCGACGCACTCTGAAAGCTCGTCGATCGAAGCACATTCGCGAATGTTGATCTCGTCTAGTGACATTATTTGTACAGAAAACATTCGCAGGTACGAATATCAGTTGTCAACCTCAAGCCGATCTTGACCGCCGAGAAATGCGATATACCGATCTCTTGAAGCTTGAATTTTTCCATTTAGGGCAGAAGATTTTACTTAACTTTTCCCGCAACCATTGTTAAACTTGTTTGAGCACGCCTTGTGCCCCTTGGATCACCTTCGACCAAAGCTCTGATGACAGCACAGAACGACCTCGATATAAACGGAACTTGCCTTGCGTTTCCTTTCGCCGAACTGGCCGCGGAAATGGCTCAGGGCGAGCTTTCGGGCAGCATACGGCTCGCGAATAAAGACAAAAAGGTGATCGTCTATTTTCGCGACGGCCGGCTTGTGTTCGCTGTTTCGAATTCGCGGATGACGCGGCTTTTTGATTTCGTGCTTCAGCAAAAGAAACTCTCGAAGGAACAACTCGTCCAACTCCCGAACTTCTCCAACGACCTGCAGCTTGCCGAACAGCTTCTTGCCGACGGGCTTCTCAGCGAAGCCGAAAAGGATATGTTCTTTACGGCTCAGGTGCGGGCGATCGTGACGGACGTGCTCGCCTGGAACGAGGGCGAATGGACGATCACGCCGCTTGCACGCGTCAGGGACGGCCTGCACGCCGAGATTGACGAACGCATGCTGCTGAAGGAGTACGGACGCGGCCTTTCTGCCGAAGTTGCTGCCGGACGCTTTCGTTCATTCGATGAGACATTCAAACTCGCGGTTGCGTTGACTTCGATCCGTGATTGCACCGCAGAAGAAGCTCAAGTGCTCGTCCCGCTTGCGTCCGCGAACCTGACCGTTGCGGATATTGCCGCCCACTGCTCTCTCGAAGGGAATGAGGTGTTCGCCGCGCTTTACTCGCTTTGGCTCGCGGGGCTTGTCATCAGATCCGGATGGCAATCCGCGATCCCTGCCGCTAAGATACCGTTCTTGCGGGCGGCAAAGCTCGAACTCAAACGCGAAGCGATCTTGCCGGGCGTAACGCCCGAAGAGGCGGCCGTTGTTGAGGAACCGAATGAATCGGCAAATGAGCAAATGTCACTCGAAGCGTATCTGAAACGCACGGAAGCCGCAAAGAACTTTTATCAGGTCTTGGGCGTGGATCCGAAATGCGCCGGTCCCGAACTAAAGGATGCGTACTTCTCGCTTGCAAAGCAGTTCCACCCGGATAAATTCAGGAGAGAAGCGCCGGAACTCGCAAAACGCGTTCATAGGGCCTTTGCGCAGCTTGCCTCTGCCCATGAGTCTCTGCGTACGCCGGATTCGCGCGAACTCTACGACTTTAAGATTCGCAAAGATATCGAAGCGGCGAACGGCGCTCCGTCCGGCCCCGCCAGCGCTCAGGAAGAGGATCAAAAGCGTCGGCATGCGTCGGACGAGTTCGACAAGGGATCGAAACTGCTGGCAAAGGGCGATGCGATAGCGGCTCAAGTGCATCTTGCTCGCGCCGCGCACGCCGATCCGCAAAACGCGAAATATCGGGCTTATTACGGCTCTGCTCTTTCGGCGGACGACAAGCATCGGCATAAGGCAGAGGGCGAGCTGCAGGCCGCTATTCGAATAGACGGAAACTCCGTGGAATATCGATTGATGCTCTCGCATTTTTTTATCAAGGTAAGATTACTCAAACGTGCAGAAGGCGAATTGACGCGTCTGCTAGCGCTTCATCCGAACCATCGCGAAGCTCGCGAAATGCTCGATTCGCTCAAGTAAAGGGCGAAGCATACGATCTTGGGTTGTATTCCCAAGCGTAAAAAAGCGAAACTATATAACACAGCGAAGATGCACACACTTGTCGCCCCGGAAATGACCATTGACGCGAAGCTGCTCGAAAAGGCCGCCGAGATCGATGTATTTACAGGTTTTACTGCGGGACATTCGAGCCGCGTTGCCTCGCTCTCGACTGCGATCGGAGCAGCCCTGCATCTTGTCCCGGATGACATTGATATGCTCAAGCAGGCTGCGTTCCTTCGCGATATCGGCGAACTCCGAATGGGCCGTGACTACATTCGCGCCGCTCGGATCCTTTCCGCCGAAGAGCGTCTGGATCTTCGGCGACATTCCGTGATCGGCGAACAAGAAGCCGCAAAGCTTGACGCCGGACGTGCCGTGCAGCTTGTGATCCGCTGGAATCACGAATGGTGGAATGGATCCGGTTACCCTGACGGATTGGTGCGCGAGGAAATTCCGCTCAAAAGCCGCATCTTGCGTGTCGCCGATGCTTACGGCGCACTGCGTTCGGCTCGACCGTTCCGCGCCGCGTATCCCGAAGCGAGCGCAAAGAAATATTTGATCGAATGGGCCGGCATCGAATTCGACCCGATGATCGTCAAGGTCTTTTTATCCCTGCCTGCAGCGGCAGACCCCTTCAACGTATGACGGCGAACCCGACCTTTCACGGCTGCCTCGCTTTCGAGCAGAATGTTCTGCACCGGCTGAAATTCGAATCGGCCTCGCTGCCGCTTTCTGCCGATGCCGCTCTCTCGCTATATCTGAAACGGCGCCGAATACGTGTGTCTGCGAACGATCCGCTGCTTTCCGAATGGGTATCGGGCGTCGGACGCGTCCAGAACGACGACGAACGCCTGTCACCTGACGACGTGAATATGGTGCTCGAGGACGCGTACGTCCCAGGTTATAAGCTCCAAAATCCGGGTCTGCTGAATTGGTTCTCCGAGGTGGACGCGTGGTGGTTCGACAATGTCCGAAAGAATGTCGAGAAGCTGAATTCCGCTTTCACGCGTTCGCTTGCGGGCACGCTTGCGATCGCAACCGGCAGTTACGCACTTTCGTTCACGGAGCAAACGCGTGAACTTCGCCAGCCGCTTTCGAACGCTTTCCGCAGGCTTTGGTCGATCGAACCGGACCCGATCAAGGGACATTCCACCTGTTGGAATAAGCCCGTCGATCAGTTCCTTTCCGACCCCGCGACCGTCGAACGGGCAAGCGACCTGATGTTTCTGCGCCTGCCCGCACCTCATTCGAAAGGCATTCGTCACGCACTCGGCATAAAGGCTTGGCGTGAGGAATGGATCCGCAGCGATACGGCCTTTTGGAACGATCTTGAAAACACGATCGGCGATAATCTCGGCGCCGCGACAGAAACGCGTTCGCAGTACCTGCGACTGCTCGAAAATACGCTCGATCGCGCCGGCTATATGAAGAAGTGGGCGATCGCGTTCATCGAAACTGGTTTTCTATCGACACAGGATATCGTCAACACGATCGGTGAATTCCGCCGCGTCGAGACCGTTTATACAAAAGACCTTTCCGAACTGACAGGAACTAAAGCCATCATCGTCATCGCCTAGACTTCAACTTCTTCCCGCCGTTCCGGACGTTCGCGAATGAACCAAACGACGCCTGCAAATGCGGATAAGATGCCCGAGGCGATCGTCAATGTCTGCGGTGTGATGTAGTACATCAGCTCGCTCGACGCGTACGCCATTATTCCGAAGACCGTCATCTCCGCACCTCGGTCAAGCGTCGAGATACGGCCTCGGATCTTATCCGGCAAGCTCCGCTGGAACATCGTCTCCTGAACGGCGTATTCAACACCGACCACGGCACGCGACACGAAGTTGAACAATGTAAAAAGCCATAGCGTAGGCACAAGCCCGCCGACCGCAAAGATGATCCCGTGTGCGATGAGCGTCCAGCCGATAAATGCACGGTGCCTGCCCGTTCGATCAAGATAGATCGACGTCCGATGAGCGATCATCATTCCGAGCGTGATCCCGATCCCGGACGCCGTCCACAAAATGGCGACTGCAGCGTCAGGATTCCAACCTTCCGTCTCCGCAAAATAGACGCCGCCGAGCCGCTCGTATATCACGTTGATCGCGCCGCCGCCCGTCGCCCAGATCATATTCATTATCAAGATAGTGAGTGCGAAATGGTTGCGGACCGAATAGACAAAACCTTCCTTTAGATCCGAGATAAAGCTGCGCTTTTCCCCCGATTCTTCGTGCGCAGTCTCCTTTACGGCGTCTTCAGGGATCAGCCAGACCGTGTATGCCGA
>DAORTR010000077.1:0-12552 GCA_035432765.1 Pyrinomonadaceae bacterium | reverse complement strand
GTAACATACAGGTTCAATTCAACTCGCTAGAACGGCAAGGCGGTTATCCTTCGCCGATGTCTTCTTTCTCTAATTCCTTTCGGATCTCATCGGTCAGGCGCGCCTTTTCAAGCGCATGCGGAAGATCAGCGGTGCGTGCGGAGAGTTTCTTGAGCGTAACGTCCGAGTCGGCGAGTGTGCCGCCGCGCGCGAATGTAGCTTCGACACGCTCGATGCCTGTCTGAGCTTCGGCGATCGCATCTTTCGCCCGAACCTGGATCTCTTTGATCTTCTCGATGTCGCCTTCAAGCTCAGCCTCAAGCGACTTCGCGCCGTCGGTCCCAAGGAGACGGAGCTTTCGCTGCCGACGCTGCATCAAACTCAGTTCTCTGCGCGCAGAGCGTGTTATTCGGGTTGCGGTCAGTTTCGAGGCGAGATAGTCCGCGTATGTATCGGCAAGAAGTTCGTCCGTGTGCCGGAGGCCGTCAAGCGTCTTTTTTTCTTTGGGCTGCAGTTCTGCACGGAACCAATCTATTTCCCGCGATGTAATGCCGCGAGCCGCGATCCTTTCGCGTAATTCACGCCGCCAACCGCTCCGGCGCACTAGAAAAAATACAGTAAGAAATAAGCCGATGATCGTCGTCAACACGGTACCGACCATTCCGAAGAAAAAGATCGTGATCGCCGCCGGCGGATTCGCCCCGAACAGAAATGTAAGGACGAACGTGAGGACCAGCGGAACGCTCAGCCCGGCGATCGGCGCCGCGATCGCCGCTGTCAAGAGGCGTCTGCCGCGGACGAGGTCTCGTTTCGTGATGTCAGGCGATGCAAGAGTGTCGATCAGCATTCTTAGGCCGTATTTTACGCTATGGAAGCGAATATTTCTCAACGCAGATGGAAATTCCTGTTCAAATCTCGTTCTTTGAATGTATCATTGCAGAAGGTGGACAAATCCTTGTAGCCCGATTTGGGCGTTTCCTATGCTGAGACCCTTCTTGCTAAAAGCGGCCGCGTTTTGCTCGATCATACTTATTGCTGCTCTGCAGGCGGTCGCTCAACCGCCTGAAGAATCAAAGCCGGAAGTTCGCACCGTAACGATCCCGATCTCGATCTTCACCAGACAGGAACTTAAGGATAAAAAGGCAGAAGAGATCATTGATGCCGCCGATCTTTCTGTGATCGAAGATAAGGATCAGCAGCAGATCTTGTCGCTTCGGAGCACGAGCGATGTGCCCATCACGCTCGCGATACTCCTCCAGGATGAACTCTCATCGAGCTTTAATCTTCAACTGAAGCCGATCGCCGAGTTCATCAAGAAACTCCCGGAAGGCAGCCGCGTAATGGTCGGTTATATCCGCGGCGGTTCCGTCGGAACGCGCCAGCGGTTCACCACCGATCTTGTAAAGGCTGCTGATTCCCTTCGCATTGTTAGCGGCAGCGTAGCGTCCGCGGGCAACGGCCCTTACGGCGGGGTCGTGTCCACGGTCAAACGGTTCGAGGCAATGCCGGCCGGACGACGTGCGATACTACTGGTCTCGGACGGATTCGACGTTTCGGAAGGTGATTCGCCCAGCAGCGTTATCCACGCGCCGGACCTTGATCGAGCGATCTCACGGGCTCAGCGTGCTAGCGTTGCGATATATTCCTTCTACTTTCCGACAGGACTGACAGAGAACTCCGCGATCAGAGCGATCTCCGGCCAAGCCGGTCTCGACCGGCTTGCAGATGAGACCGGAGGACGGTCATATTTTCAAGGATCGGGAGTTCCGGTAACCTTAACGCCATTCTTTGACGAGATAAATATGGCCTTGCGACGACAGTTTTCGCTCACATATCTTTCGACGCATATGAAGAAGGGATATCACGAGGTTGAGGTGAAAAGCTCCAATCCGGAAGTGACGATCGAACATCCGAAAGGCTACTACTATCGCTAGGCGACTCGCCGTCGGCACATCGGGCACACATACTGGTCTTCCTTGATCAGGAGTCCGATCCAGAAAAGAGGAAAAATAAAAGCAAGAAGCAGTGCGAATGTTATCCAGCCTGCCGTCGAGATCTTTCTCTCGATCCGCGGAAGGAAGGTTGTTCCGCAATTCATACAGCGATAGTTCCCGGCAATTGCTCCGCCCTGGTAATTGGCGAGGTGACCGGGCATCGGCATTTCCGCGTACGCCTGCGGCGGGAGATTCAACGTCTTGCGCGCCTGATTGTTCGTCCGAAACTCGTCCGTTTTCCACGAATACGGCGGCGGCGGGCTAAAACCATAAGGCTCGCCCGAAACGTTGCTTTTGGGCTCTTGAGGCTGTTCTCCGAGGGCTTGCGTCGCAAAAGGCTGGTCATGACGGGCCGTCGGAAGCGGCGAATGGGAGCGCGTGCCGCAGAACCGACAAAAGTTGCTTTCATCAGAATTGAAGTTACCGCAATTATTGCACGTCTGCATCATCTCTCAAGCTTTAAACGTTCGCAAAACACCGTAGTTCCCTCATTTGAACTTCACGCGTTCACCAGTTCTTATCGCATTATAAACAGATTCGACCAATTCGACCGACTTAAAACCGTCCTCAGCGGATACAAGCGGAGCGTTTCCGGTCAAGATCGCGTCAACAAATGCCGCGTCTTCCTGCGTGTATCCCCAACGCTCTTCCTTCTCCGTCATATGGAATGTCGTCGTTTCGAAATTCGCGTCCATTCCTCTTGAATCCAATATCCGCTCCATTTCCTCGGTCATTATCGTTCGATGGTGACAAAAAACCTCGATCCGCTCAAATGGAAAATGCCAACTTGCATCTGATGACGAAGCGAACGTGCAGTGGAATCCGCTCGCGAATTTGAAAATGACCGAGAATTCGTCAAGCTCGGGATATTCGTGCTGCGAGCCATATGCCGCAAGTTCCGAGATCTCGCCGAACTGATAACGGATCATATCAAAGAGATGGATCGTCGTCTCGTAAAGAAAGCCGCCCGTAACCCCGACGTCTCCGGTCCAGACCGGGTTCTTCAACTCGCCGCGATTCATCTTAATGTGAGCGGAATGAGCGGCGTCGTTCTTTAGAATATCTTTTAGCGTCGAATATACCGGTGCGAACCTACGGTTGTGCCCGACCTGAAACACGCAATTCGATCCCCTGGCTGTCGCAAGGAGGTCATTTGCGTCGTCGATACCGATCGCAAAAGGCTTCTCGCAGAACACGTGCTTTTCAGCCTCGACCGCGGCCGTCGCGATCTCGCGATGCGTGCGATTCGGCGTACAGACAAGGACGGCGTCGCAGTTGTCGAACAGTTCCTCGCGAGAACCGCAAACCCGACCGCCGATCGATCTTGACGTTTTCTCGGCTCGTTCGGGAAGGATGTCGTAAAGGGCCGCGACCTCCGCTCGATCGTCACGTGAATAGAGGCGTCCGTGAACGTTGCCGATATAGCCTGTGCCGATGATCCCGATCTTAACTTTACTCATTTCCCGCCTGAACCTCGTACGCTGTACCTTCCGATCTCGAGTACGCGTTCCGTTGCTTCTTTTGCGAGGCGCGCGACCTCGTACGGATCCTGCGCCCAATACTCGGGCCGAAAGATCTCGATACTCACCATTCGGTCGTACCCGATCGCATCGAACCGTCGTTTCATTTCACCAAGCGGCAGAATTCCTTTGCCGGGATAGAGACGCTCGGCGTCCGTTAGCTGCTCTTTCGGAAGGTCTTCTGCGTCGTTTATGTGGAAAATAAAGAGCTTTTCGGGGTCTAGCGTATCTATCGCACCGAAAGTCGAGTTACCCGCGTAGAAATGGAACGAATCGATCACAAGCCCAACGCTCGTTCGGTTCACCTTCTCGACGATCTTCTTTGCCAGATCGAGTGTCTGAACGCTGCAGTCGGTTTGGCCCAGGAACTCGAAAGCAAGCCCGACGCCATAAGGTTCCGCGATATCTGCAAGCTCATCAAGCGCACGCACCGAGCCATCGATCAACGATCCTTCCGACGCGCCTCTCGGCAGCTTGCCGGGAACGACGACGATATATGGACAACCCAAGGCCTTCGCGATCTCGGCGAGTTTGCGGCACTCGGCTTTGATCTTTTCGTGATCTTCTTCGCTGCGAAATGAGATGTGCTCGATCGAGTTTATCGACCAAGGCGCAAGATTTGCCTCTTCGAGAGTTGTCTTTAACTCTTCGACCGTGTGAGTTTCGAGATATCTCAAGAGCTTGCTCTTCCACAGCTCAATGAGGTCAAATCCTGCCGCTGACGCCGCTTTAATATCAGTTTCTAGGTCGGCGTACATCGTTGTGGCGCCGTTCAATGCGATCTTCATAAGGTCTAAAAAGATTAGATAATAGCACGCGGGCAAAGCTTGCAGCGAACGGAGAATCTTGCCCAAGCGTCTTAGTTTCGAGTAACCTTGTAGATGTTTCGGCCGTCGGCTCGGATTACCCTTAACCCATTCGTGAAAATATGAGAAGAATCTTCTGCGCACTTTACGTCGTCCTTTTGTGTACCATCGCAAGCTGTGCACAGTCGTCCGACGGCGTACTGCGAAATGTAACCGATAAGGATCGCTCGAACCGTTCCGCTGACGGCGATCTCTTGAAACTAACTGCGTCCGAACACGCGGCGCGCGGTCGCGTTTATCTCGATAATCGCCACTTCCCAGAAGCTCGCGAACACTTTCAGCTCATTATCGATAATTTTTCGGCCGCTCCCGAGATGAGCTTTGCGCTGATGGGAATGGGACGCTCGCTGATGTGGGAGCGCTCTTACGACAAAGCGATCCCGTGGTTCGAGAGAGCGTCAAAAGAATTCCCCGCGACGAAGGACGGGCGCGAGAGTCTTGCTTTTCTCGGTGCCTGTAACGTGCGTTTGGGGCGAAACGTGGAGGCGGCGGTCGCTTACGAACAATACACCGTGATGTATCCGACGGGCGAACGCATTGATTCTGCGTATCTGAACATCATCGACGCCTATCGTGAAGCAAAGCTTTACGACAAGGCGAATGATTGGGTCGAAAAGGCGCGCGTTCGCTTTCCCGGAACTCCGACCGAGACGAATGCCATTGACGGCAGGCTCCGTATGGAGATCTACCGCAAGAATTGGCAAGGAGCGATCGCCGCTGCCGATCTGATGCTCGCTCTTAATAAATTTTCCCGCTCGATGGTCTCAAAAGACGAGGTCAGCTATATGCGGGCCTTCGCCCTAGAAAGATCGGGCAAGCGCGCTCAGGCTCAGGCCGAATATGCCGTGTTGGCAACCACGGGCTCTTATTACGGCGGACTCGCAACGGATAAGCTCGCAGGTGGCGGATCGCGCGTCAAACGGATCGTCGCAAGTTCATCCGTTCGGGATTATCCCGTGCCGTTCAAGACAGAGGTCTTGGAATTCGCGCGCAAAAAAGGCGTCGATCCGCGTTTTGTAATGGCAATAATGAAGCAGGAAAGCACCTTCAACCCGAGCGTGAAGTCGCCGTCGGCAGCTCGCGGCCTGCTCCAACTGGTTGTCGATACTGCCGCAAAATACCAAGCTCAGGCGGGCTTTCCGGAACTCCAACCGGACGATCTCTACAACCCGCGTACGAATATCGCGATCGGCGTGGAGTATATTGCCGACTTAAAGAATCAATTTGACGGGCTTTACGAGGCAATAGCGGCGAGTTACAACGGCGGTGAGGACAATGCCGCGCGCTGGCTTGCTCGCAGCGAACCAAAGGAAGCCGGCATCTTCGCTTCGGAGATCGGGTTTGCAGAGACGAAGAATTATGTGTTCAAGGTAATGAATAACTACCGCGCGTACCGGGATCTTTACAACGACAAACTCGAACGAAAATAAGCTTTACTCTTCCCAACCGCCCTGTTTGTAACGCTCAACGTGGTAGCCGGTCTCTTCGAGATGCTTTTCGACCTCTGCAGTGTGCTCTGAATCGCGAACTTCAAGGATGACCTCGATCCCGACGCGTCCGAGCGGCGCAAGCCAGACAGCACGCTGGTGAAAGACCTCGATCACATTCGCGCCGGTTTCTGCGACGTGATTCAACATCCCTGCAAGGCCGCCCGGACGATCTGGCACGAGCAGTCGAAAGATCACATATCGGCCCTGGCGCACGAGCGATTGCTCGATGATCCTCGCGAGAAGGTTTCCGTCGATATTTCCGCCGGCAAGGACCGCGCACGCCTTTTCACCTTCTTTGAGCTTGATCTTATCGGCGAGGATCGTTGCTATCGACGATGCACCGGCACCTTCAACGACGAGTTTGCAGTTCTGCGCGCAATGGAAGACGCCCATTGCGATCTCTTCTTCGGAAACAGTTACGACATCGTCGACCAATTCTGCGATTATCGGCAAAGTGAGCTGTCCCGGACGTTTCACGGCAATTCCGTCCGCGATCGAAGGTTTTGAATCGACCTGGAGCGGTTCACCTGCGGCAAGCGAAGGCGGCACAGCGGCAACATTCTCAGCCTGGACGCCGATGACACGGCAATTCGGCAGCAGAGCCTTGATCGCGATCGCAGTTCCCGAAATGATCCCGCCTCCGCCGATCGGAACGACAACGACGTTCACGTCTGCAAGGTCTTCGGCGATCTCAAGCCCGATAGTTCCCTGTCCGGCAATGATCGCTTCGTCGTCGAACGCGTGTATGTATGTCCGGCCTTCTTCCTTTTCGAGTTCGCGCGAATACGCAACCGCTTCGTCGAACGTCGTACCGTGCAGGATCACCTCCGCACCGAAATTTCGCGTTGCAACGACCTTCGTCAGCGGCGCGAACACAGGCAGCACGATCTTCGATTTTAATCCGTTTAGCGTCGCAGCGAGGGCGACGGCCTGAGCGTGATTGCCGGCAGACGCAGTAATTACTCCTCGATTTCGCTCCTCTTCGGTCAATTTCGAGATCTTGTTGAACGCGCCGCGAACCTTAAAGCTCCCGCTTCGTTGTAGGCATTCGGCCTTTAGATAGACGGATCTGCCGATCTGTTTCGAAAGCGGCTCGTCTTTTACGATCGGGGTCCGGTTGACAGTGCCCGCTATCACTTCGCGGGCGGCAAGGATATTTGCAAGTTGAATGCTCATTGTGGAATTTTCCAAATTATAGCAAAGCTTATGAAAATAGTTTATAGTGGCGTTAAGAATCAGCAATAAGTTGGAGGACAAATGGAGTTTTTCGGCGTTGGACTTTTCTTTCTGATCTTCATCGGCATCGCTCTGCTCATCGTTGCGTGGAAGACGATCAAGATCGTTCCCCAATCGACGGTCCTGCTTATCGAACGGCTTGGGCGTTTTAATCGAACCGCAACGAGTGGCCTTAACATCATTGTGCCTTTTTTTGAAGGCGCACGCGCGGTCTATTGGACAAATACGCGCCCGGGCACGACCTACATAGACCTTCGTGAGCAATTCATCGACCTTCCGCCGCAGTCGGTCATTACTCGCGACAACGTAATGGTAAATGTCGATTCCGTCGTCTATTGGCAAATAACCGATCCGACGCGCGCAACTTATGAAGTAAATGACCTCGTAGGTTCGCTCGTGCAGTTGACCTTTACGGGTATGCGCTCAGTGATCGGCAAGCTCGACCTCGACCACACGCTCTCCTCCCGCGATCAGATCAACAACGAACTCCGTATGATCCTGGACGAAGCTACGGATAAATGGGGCGTTAAGGTTACACGCGTCGATATCAAGAACATCACCCCGCCCGAGGATGTTCGCATTACGATGGAGAAGCAGATGACTGCCGAACGAAATCGCCGCGCTCTCGTTCTCCAGGCTGAAGGCGATAAGCAGGCTGCGATCGCCCGTGCTGAAGGCGAAAAACAAGCGAATATCACGCGAGCAGAAGGCGAGAAGGCATCCCTTGTGCTTGAAGCTGAAGGTGCCGCGCAGGCACGGCTTACGAACGCGAATGCAGAGGCGGCCGCGATTCAGCAGATCGCAGGCGCGATCGGCGATCGCGGGCAGACGGCTCAGTATCTGATCACCTCGCGTTACGTCGATTCGCTGCGTGATATGGCAAAAACACAGAATTCCAAAGTGATCTTTATGCCGACCGAAACTTCCTCGGCGCTTGCAAGCGTAGGTGCTTTTAAGGAAGTTTTTGCTGCAACAGGTGAAAATTCTCCCGAACAGCCGCGAGATCCGAGAAATCCGCGTGAGTTAAATCGTTAGGAGTAATCTTATTATGACGTTTAGGAGATCATTCGTCGCGTTCGCCGCGGCAGTCGCACTTTTTATGACAGGACAGTTCACGAACAGCCCGGTCACCACGCCCGTCGATGCCTTCGATCCCGGCTCGGTGCTTGATTTTACCGTACGAGATATCGACGGCAACGACGTAAAGCTCAGCAAATACAAGGGCGACGTTATATTGGTCGTTAATGTCGCGAGCAAATGCGGTTACACGCCTCAATACGAAGGCTTGCAGGCCATCTATAAGAAATTTCAGGACAAGGGATTCTACGTTCTTGGATTTCCGGCGAATAATTTCGGCGGACAAGAACCCGGAACGAACACCGAGATCAAAGAGTTTTGCGAATCGAAATTCCACGTTACCTTTCCGATGTTCGCGAAGATATCGGTCAAAGGCGACGACATCGATCCGCTGTACAAATTCTTGACCGAGAAGACGACGAATGGAGATTTTGCAGGCGACATCACGTGGAATTTCAATAAGTTCCTCGTCGATCGACACGGTAAGGTCGTCGCAAGATTCAGCTCAAAGGACACGCCCGAGAGCGAAGCCGTCACGTCCGCTATAGCTAAGTATCTCGCAATAAAGTAGATCGATCGAATCATCAAAGGCACCGCTAAGGAAGGTGTCAGCAAACGTCCCGGAGATCGACCCGAACGGCCGGTCTCCGGATTCAACTACACCGCATCCTGGACGGATGCCGAACCCGCACAAGGCTTGGCGGAAACGCCGGCGGGCGCAAACAGCTTCTCGCCATTTTGCCTACGATTTTGCCGCTTGCTAAACTTTCCCACAAATGAAGCGAACTCTCGCGGCAGTTTTCATAATTCTTCTTTGTCTGGTTCTAGCCGCCGCCGGGGCGGCGTACTGGATATTTAGCTCCGTAAAGACCGCTCACGAACACACGCATTCGGCCGAGTTCATCCGCATTGAAAAAGGGTCGACACCGCGGCAGATCATCGACCGTCTTTCGTCAGAAGGCATCATTTCAAGCTCTGCGGCCGCAAACCTATACCTCAGGCTGTTTGGCGATTCGCAAGGCCTTCAAGCGGGCGTATATCAATTCAAGTCACCGATCTCGACGCTCGAAGTGCTTAAGCAGCTTGAAAAGGGCCAGGACCTGACGGTGAAACTCACTATCCCCGAAGGATTTACCAGATTCGACATCGCAAAGCGTATGGCCGAAAAATTCGGCAGCCTGGAAGTGCTCGATGGAGACGCACCGAGAGAGCCTTTCGCGAGCGAGCCCGACATTCTCAAGATGATGGACGATACGTCGCTCATCAGCGACATTTCGCCGAGAGCCACAAGCCTCGAAGGATATATGTACCCGACAACATACACATTCCCTCGAGATGCAAAGGCGGGTGACGTCATCCGTGCGATGGTCGAACAATTCCGCAAGTTTTGGAAGCCGGAGTGGACAGCGGCGGCCTCTGCAAAAGGCCGGACACCGAACGAGATCGTGACCATCGCGTCACTCATCGAGACCGAGACGAGCGTCGAAAGCGAGCGGCCGGTCGTTGCGAGCGTCATCTACAATCGCCTCGGCCGCGGCATTCCGCTTGGTATCGACCAAACGAACGTCTATATCGCCAAAATGCAGGGCCGCTGGGACGGCGTGATCAACAAGAGCGATCTCGCGGTCGATTCGCCGTACAATACGCGAATTCACGTCGGCCTTCCGCCGGGACCGATCTCTTCTGTAACTGAAAGCTCCATCCGTGCCGCTCTCGACCCCGCGCAAACAGACTTCCTGTATTACGTCAGGAACGTCGACGCAAACGACGGCAGCCATTGGTTTTATGCGTCTGCCGTGGAATTCGAGAGAGGCAAAGCGAAGTATCAAAAGTGGCTCGCATCGCAGAGATAGGACAATTTATAAATGATCAAACTGCTTGCCCTCGATCTTGATGGGACTACATTGAATTCGCGTGGCGCCATCGAGGATTCAACTCGGGCGGCGATCGCGAAGGCGGAGGCTGCGCGCGTGCTGGTCACGATCGCGACGGGAAGGCGTTTCCGTGACGCGCGGCCGCTTGGCCTCGAACTTGGACTCAATGCCCCGCTCGTCACGCACAACGGGGCTTTGCTCAAATTCGCTGATTCCGGCGTAACGACCGCGTTTTCGCTCCTTTCGAGCGAAACGGCACGCGAGCTGATCAAGATCGGGCAAGAGCTAGACGCACATCCGATGGTCAGTACGGACCCAACAGGCAGAGGACTTCTACTTTTTGACCGCACCTCCCTTGAAACCCCGGCTCTCGAGAGCCACATTCGCTGGTCTGATATGCTTCACGGCAAAGCCGGACGCGAGGGGCTTAGGATGGTGGATGACATCGTCGCGGCCGCTTCCGTAGCGGAGGTAGTGCATATATCGTTTTCCGGGCATTGTTCGGCGATGGACGGGATGGCCGATCACGTGGGCGACATCCTTTCCGGACGCGTAAAGGTACTTAAAACCGTCTATCCGGGCCGCGACTTCACCTTGCTTGATATTTTGCCTCCGGACGCTTCTAAGGGACACGGTGTGGCAAAGCTCGCTTCGCTGAATTCGATAACGGCGGAGGAGGTTATGGCCATCGGGGATAATTTCAACGACCTAGATATGCTCGAATACGCGGGAACGCCCGTCTTAATGGGAAACGCCGACCAAAGTTTGCTTGAGCGCCGCGAATTTTATACAACATTAGGTAATGACGAAGGCGGCGTGGCCGCCGCGATCGAACGATTTATTTTGGATAAGGAGAATGTTTAGTGGCAAATAGAATTGCAGTTTTAGAGACGAACAAGGGCACGATAAAATTCGAACTTCTCGAAGATCAGGCCCCGAAAACGACGGAAAATTTCCGCCTTCTTGCAGATAAGAACTATTACGACGGCGTTATATTTCACCGCGTTATTCCGAATTTTATGATCCAAGGCGGCGATCCGCTTGGCGCGGGCTACGGCGGCGAATCCGCTTGGGGCGGCAAATTTGACGACGAGATCGACCGCGGCTCGATGCTTTACGCCGGACTGTACGACAAAGGCACGGTTGCAATGGCGAATTCCGGACCGAACACGAACGGTTCGCAGTTTTTCATTATGCATGTCGATTATCCGCTGCCGCCAAGCTATTCGAAGTTCGGCAAAGTTACGGAAGGCCAAGAGGTCGTCGATATCATCGCAACCGTTGCGCGCGACCATAGCGACAAACCGCTCGAAACGGTCGTGATGGAGCGTGTTTTTATCGAAGACACAGGTGAATAGATGCGCGCCGTCGTCCAGCGAGTCTCAAGAGCAAAGGTTACCGTTGACGGCGTCGTTAAAGGCGAGATCGGACGCGGTATCCTCGTGCTTCTCGGCATCTCGAAAGACGATACGAACGCCGCTGCCGACTACATCCTCGAAAAGGTCATAAACCTTCGTATCTTCGACGACCATGCCGGCCAGATGAATCTTTCGCTCATTGAAGCAGACTGCGGAATGCTCGTCGTTTCGCAGTTCACGCTTTACGGCGATACCCGACGCGGACGCCGTCCGTCGTATATTCAGGCGGCCGCCCCGAATGACGCACAGGGCATTTACGACTATTTCGTGATAAAGGCGGCCGAGAAGGTGAATCCGCTTGCGACAGGTAGATTCCAAGCATTGATGGAGGTCGAACTCGTCAACGACGGTCCGGTAACGATCATCCTCGACAGTGAGAAAACGATATGAGTATTAAAAAGGCTGTTTCAGTCGGCATATTTTTGGCGTTGGCAGTATTCCTTTCGGCTTGCGGCGGTACGACCTCGTCGAACGGCAAAAGCTCGAATGCCGAGGTCAAAAAGGGCGTCGCACCGGTCGCGGACCCGGAAGTTGCGGTGATCCATATGGAAAATTCCGCTGCCTACGGCGATATTACGATCGAACTATATTCGAACATCGCTCCGAAGATGGTCGAACGCTTCAAGACGCTCGCCAAGAACGGTACGTATAGCGGCGTTTCGTGGCACCGCATCAACGAACACGTCATACAGTCCGGCGATCCGCTTTCAAAGGACAATGATCCGAAGAATGACGGTACCGGCGGCTCCGATCTTCCGAACGTGCCGGCCGAATTCAGCGACCTTAAATACGATACGGGCATAATCGGTGCGGCACGCGGACAAGATAATAACTCGGCAAACTCGCAGTTCTTTATCACTCTGAAGCGCGAACAAGGATTCGACAACCGCTACACGATATTCGGGAAGGTCATCAAGGGAATGAACTCCGCGATGCTCATCTCCGGCGTCCAGCCGAAGGATGGCGAACGTCCCGTCGAGCCCATCCGCATCAAGAGCATCGAGATCGTTCCGTCCGCCGCGGCAAAATGATACAATTTTGATTTTACGCTCGCGTAGCTCAGTGGATAGAGTGCTTCCCTCCGAAGGAAGAAGTCGC